>CALGJS010000298.1 GCA_937927835.1 uncultured Saprospiraceae bacterium
AATTTAGCGTCCTTCATTTTATAGCTTTTGCAAAAAGCAAACCTAGCAGTCATCCAGAAAAAAAAGAGAGATTATTATGAATAAAACATATCACATCCTAAACGGTGACGCCCTAAAGGAACAATTTCCATCGGATATCGCTGGTGAAAAAATAGTCGCTCGCTTATGTCTAGTCGATGGTCCTGTAGAAGGAGCTACGACAGAAGAACTATTTTCCGTTCGAGCAAAATTTATCGCAGAAAGTTATCCTGGATTTACGGAAGCAGATTATTTTAATTATGCTGAAGAAACACGTAGCATAAAAGAGATTCCAGAAAATTCGACGATTAATTTATGGTTTGAGGACGATCTTTTTTGTCAGGTTAATTTTTGGTTTATTCTAGATTTTATTAATAAAGATAAAAACTATACGCTGAATCTCGTCCGTCCCATGAAGCATTCTGAATATGCTTTTGGTGGAATGAATGAAGGAGAACTAAATCAAGCATTAGAAAATAAAATTCAAATCACAGATGCTGATCAAAAGATTCTAAAGCAATTCTGGAAATCTTACCAAGAAAATGATCTACTCGAATTATTGATGTTGGCGCAAGATGTCAAAGAGAAATTCCCTTTTTTAATTCCTGCTATTTATGCACATTTGGATCGCCTCTCTAATCCAAGTCGTCCAAAAACTGTTTTGATGGAAATCATGAAAGATCTAAATACGGATAAGTTTGGTTCGGTCTTTCAAGCGTTTTCTAAGAAGGAAAGTATTTATGGTTTTGGAGATTTACAGGTGAAACGAATGTATGATGAAATAATAGCGGAGAGAGTAGGATAGGGATTGATAAGATAGGCCGGAATAGAATCTAAAAGCAGAATATTAAAATCAAAAATGAATTGAGAAACTAACATGCTATTTGCTTTAGGTGACCGCGCTAGAAGTTTACCTGCCGTAGGCAAGAAGCAAGAAGCAAGAAGCAAGAAGCAAGAAGCAAAAAAAATGAAACTAACCAACATCTCCGTCTTCCCAATAAAATCCGCCAAAGGCTTTTCCTTAGAAAATACGATAATAGAAAATATGGGAATTCCCTACGACCGAAGTTTTGCGATCATAGGAGCCGACGATAAAATAATTACCGCCAGAGAAAATCCTCTATTGCTAACCATTCAAACAAAAATAGAAAACGGTCAAATCGAACTATCTTCTGCAGGAAAAGAATCTATTCATTTAGTCCTCGATGAATTGCCACAAAACAATTCTATCTCCGTCGGAATTTTTAGTGATTTTACGAATGCCATTCCCATTAATCATCCCGTCAATGACTGGCTTTCTTCGATCCTACAACAACCCGTAAAATTGGTAAAAACAGATCCAGGTTCTTTGCGAAAGATGAAAGAAAAATATGCTCCGACCAACCAAGAAGTAATTCGTTTTTGCGATTTAGCCCCCATTCATTTAATTTCAAAATCCTCTTTAGACGATCTAAATTTAAAATTAGATCAACCAGTTACTGCCACCCGATTTCGCCCAAATTTTTTAATTGATGGAGCTGAACCTTACGCGGAAGACCATTGGAAATCCATCCAAATTGGTGATTTTGTTTTTGACGTTGGAATGAAGACCATGCGCTGTAATTTGCTCACGATTCATCCAGAAACCGCGGAGCGGAACCCAAATCAAGAACCGTTACGAACACTTTCTAAAATTAAGAAAAACGGAAATGAAGTCAGTTTTGGTATCTATCTCATTCCCAGAAAGTTAGGTGTGGTCAAGAAAGGAGACACTGTAACCATTTTAGAGCTTCAAACAGGATGACTTTCTTCTTCCCTAACCTTAGCATATTTAGAAAAATAAACCAAACAACCAATCAGCCATAAGGAAGTAAAAATGGCAGGAATAATTTGATTAAGCGGTTCCCATTTTGCCATCACAGTCCCAGTCCCAGCAGAAATTAAGGCACTAAAAGAAGCAGTCATTTGGTTCCATAGCCCAAAATGACGCTTAAAATACCATTGAATAAATAAGTGCCTCCACCTCCTAAAAATTGATATGGACCTTCTTTAAATAAAAAGGACCGTACCAAGTTTTCTATTTCGGTCCCAATGCATCCAATGATGATGAAAATGCAAAACAAGAAAATATATTCAGCGTTTGGTTGCTGATTGGCAAACCAATTTGGAACATTCGAGACGACGACTAATAGAGAATATCCTATCACCAAACTCATGATGATTTGTTGGACACAACTCTGTCCCAAAGTAGGCCAAAAACCTAAGGAGTAGTTCGCAATTCCAAGCGCTACACCTACGACTAATATCCAGCCAATATATTTGTTGGCCTCTTTGAAATTAATTAATCCTGAATTCATTTGTGGTAAGGTACAAGAAAATTAAGAATATCACTAATACCCAAATGATCCCTGTAAATTTACTGTATATTTGACCCAAATAATACGAACTCTAAACCAACATCATGTATAAATTACTCCTCCTATTTTCGCTTAGTCTCCTTTTCTCTTGTCAATCTTCTGAAAATTCAACTCAAAGTTCTGAGGAAGTAAACCCTCCTGCCCCTGGATTTCTAGCCGCAGAATCTGATCCAGAAGCGATTAAAATTGCAGATGAAGTTATGTTGGCCATGGGAGGCCGAGCGGCTTGGGATGCAGTAGATACCTTGGCTTGGAATTTTTTTGGATTTAGAAATCTAGTTTGGAGCAAAAAATCTGGAGAGGTAACAATTACAAGTCCAAAGGAAAATTCAACGCTTACTATCAATTTATTTACCGGAAAGGGCAGTGCAAGATATGGAACTTGGGAAATTAATGATCCAGATACTTTACAAAGTAATATTGAAAAAGCGATGAATATTTGGATCAACGATAGCTATTGGCTAGTCATGCCTTTTAAATTAAAGGATACTGGAGTCAAACTAAAATATCTAGGAGATGGAACTACTGATGATAATCAAGCTGCCGATAAATTAGAACTAACGTTTTTCAATACTGGAAATACGCCAGAGAATAAATACCATGTTTATGTTGATAAAAAAACTAGACTGGTTAGTCAATGGGATTTTTTCAATAAAACCGATGATCAAAATCCGAAATTTAAAATGCCTTGGAAGGGGTACGTTGAAGTAGATGGTATTTTACTCTCTGAAGATCGAGGAGAACGAAAAGTGACGGTCGTTCGGTAATATTTAAGAGACTGTTCAGTTCTGCTAAGTTTATGCTAGCAAAATTACTTTAAGTCAATCATATCCTGGAACTATCTATTATCGTTTGATGCAAACGGATTTTGACGGTGCCAGATTATTACAATTACAATTACGATTGTAATTGATTTTGAAGTTGAAAAAATAATACCAGAATTCTCTAATTAAAAACCGACCTACCCCTCCTAGCTTTTCTCACCCAATTTCACCGCTCTGGCCAACGCCGCTTCTGCCCCTTCAATAATATCCTCATGCACCAAGTTCTTTTTAAAAGAAGCGACCGCTGCTTCTGTCGTTCCACCTTTGGATGAAACCATGGCAATCCATTCCTCACAACTAAAATTATTTTTGTTATATAAATCTGCTGCGCCACGGAAAGTTGTGCGGACTAATAGTTCCGATTCCGATTCTGAAAAGCCCATTTTTTTCGCCGCTAAGATCATTGCATTCATAAAATAGTAGACATAGGCTGGTCCACTTCCTGAAATTGCCGTTGCTGCATCAATGGCAGATTCTTTACTGACGTACAAACTCTTTCCAGTCGTATTGATCAGGTTTTGTACCATCACCAATTCAATCCTAGTCACGTCATCCGTAGATGTAAAAGCCGTCATTCCCATCCCGATTTGAGCCGGTAAATTAGGCATTGCACGAATGACTTTTTTAATACCCAATGCATCTTGAATCGTTTCAATTTTTACACCAGCCATGATACTCATAAATATTTGTTGAGGATCAACCAACGGTTTTAAGGTTGCAAAAAGTGCTGCAGAATCCTGTGGCTTTACCGCAAAAATAATGATGTCCGCATTCTTTAAACAAGTATCTGGATTTCCATAAATAGTTCCGATATCTTTCTGAGCGAGGATGGCTGCTTTTTCCTCTGAACGTTCCAAGATCATCAAGTCTTCCTTCTGCGCAATATGAGATCGAAGAAAACTTTGGGCATAGGTCATGCCCATATTACCGCCACCGATAATGAGTATTTTCATTATTTATTTTTTAGAAATTATTGAGACTTAGTCTTAATATTTGGATAGGAATTCAAAAGTAAGCTTTTTTATCACGGTTTTGGATCCAGTAATACGGTTTCCGAAAAATTCATAAAAATTAGTTTCCCATTTATAGTTTTCTGTGGAATTGTTGGGATAGTTATGAAATGGACGGACTTATAAACTTTGAAATAGGGGGTGTTCAATTAACTGTGTCTAGATAATTAACTTAAATCACATAGTAAAAATTGCATATATATAAGTTAATGTTAATTAGTTGATTGGTTAATCGGTTTCGAATTACGCAATGCTAATACGACAAAGATGACACACTTTACTGAACACTCCCTTGAAATATCTAAATTCCCATTCCCATTCCCATTCCCATTCTCTTATTCCTCACCAGAAATCAACGCCCACAACGCAAAGCTCGCCAACCAATGTTCTCCAGCATAGTCTCCATCTACCACATTTGGCAAAGAAAATTTCATATGAGCATTTGCAATAGAAACCATCGTATTTTGATTCCCAACGCCTTGTTTTGCTAAACCATATAAAACCCAAGCGCGACTAAAATTCAGTCCATCCAAGTGTACCAATTTTCCATCAGATCGATCCGAAACCTGTCCAGGTTTCCAAGTAAATTTGGCATCAAATAATTGCGGTAAAAATTTCTTTAACCAACTTGCAAAATCTTCTCTCGATAAAACCCGTCGCATAATATCTGCTTCCTCTAAGCAAGGCGAAAGAAAATCATAGCCACTTGGCTCCCATGCGAGTGGGCAATTTTCATCTTCTAAAAACCAGTCTTTAGCACGCTGATTAATTAAGTTTAGTAACTCTTTATCTTGAACGGTATTGGCATAATCCCAAGCGAAGCCTAATCCGAAACCAGTATTGGTATGTTCTCCGACTCGGATAGGATAATATAATTTAGGTAAAAATTTTAAATATCGATTGCGGATAAGTTGGGTAAGTGGTTCTAGATTATTGGCTAATTCTTTTCCCATCGGATCTTCCCAAGTTTGGAGCGATTCAGAAAGTTTTAGCAACCAAGCCCAACCATAAGTTCGTTCGTAAGATTTATTGTGTTTTCCTTCGAAGTAGGCCACCTCTTGTTTAATATTTGCAGCTGAAATATTTTCTGCTAATTGCTTTTTTATTTGTTCCCCATTTTCCAAATCAGGAAATCGCTTGAGTAATTCTACCAACATCCAATGTCCATGCACAGATGAGTGCCAATCAAAACAACCATAAAAAGCAGGATGTAAGTCCTGCGGAGATTGCATATCTTCCTTCCCTCCAAGTACCTGTCCGAGCTTGTTTGGAAATTCTTGCTGCATACATTTTAGCGGCAAACCTGCCAAGCGATTGGCTTGCTCCCGAGTTAGTTTTGGACGTTCTACGTTCATAGTGGAAGAATTCTCAGAAGGAGCAGGTGTTGATTTTTCTGGTGTTTCAGCCGCCTGGCAGCCAAGAATGAATAAGAAAGCTAGAAGGTAAATTCTCATGTTTTAAGGTTAATTTCCATACTGTTGAACATTTGCGGGCATGGAGCCTACTCTCCGGCGATACTGCCGGAGCTGGGAGGCTGCAATTGGAAGAAATGTTCAATAGTATGGTTAATTTCTTTTAAAATAGGGTAGGTCAACCAATTATTTACCCACCGTCTCCCAAAGATAATAAACATATCCACAACTGGCAGTATAATTGATATATGGATAAAGACTTATTTTACCTAATTGTGATATGTCTGAATTGCGGATAGGTAGATTTTCCAAAATAGGTTGAGTTAACATACTATACAAACAACAATGAGAAAATTTAGGCTGACCCTTGGGCTAGTAATTTTGCTATGCACTGGAGGGACTCCACACTTATTTTCTACAGGAAACCTGATCAAAGATTACCTGTATCTATCCCCTCCGGATGAATTGGACGATGCCATTAGTGCACGGCTGGCTGGAGGACTGATTGTTGTTCGTGCTCGCTTCAATGGAGTAGAAGGTAATTATATTCTCGACACTGGAGCTTCCCATCTTTTTATCAATCAAGATTTAGTATCAGAAAAAGCGGTGCAGGCATATGGGCTTGGCGCTCAAGTGGCAGTTGAAGAAGGAGTAGTGGATCGTTTTGAAATTGGAGAGGTTGTTTTTGAAAATCAGACCTTGTATAAAATGGATATGCGGCATCTCGAAGCAGCTAAAGGCTGTCAGCTGGCAGGAATAATTGGAACTAAATTACTAAAAGACTTTTCGTTGTTTGTTGATTATCGAAATGATATTGTTCGGCTTGAACCATCGAAAGTTGAATCTGTGGATAAAAATCAAAAATCATTGCGAAGTTTTCCATTAAATTGGCAAGGACATTTTCCGATGGTTCCTATTACGGTCAATAATGTGGAATACGATTTTGCGATTGATACGGGTGCGGAAGCCAATATTTTTTCTGGAAATTTTGAGCAAGCCATTTCTACGCATACCCAAAATCTGAGAAACGGTAAAGTTTGGACAATCGCTGAATCTACCGCAAGCGTTCGTAATTTTACGTTGACAGAAATGGAATGTATGGGGTTGAATTATCCAACTTTAGGATTTATGTTTTCCGATCTTGGACCGCTTAATAAAGCTTATTCTGTAGAGCTAGATGGAATTTTAGGCTATCCTTTTTTACGTCGATATCCGTTTACGCTTGATTTTAGGGAAGAGCGTTTGATTCTTTGGGAGGAGGCTGGTGAATAAAGGTTGAAATTTATTTTTTAGAATTTATCCTCTATTCTCATTTTTATTAATTGAGCATGAGATAGTGGTTTCTTTGGATTTTCTATTTCTCCGTTTGTTTCATAATCTAAAAGAATTAATGTTCTATCACTAGATAACTTTTTCAATTCATCTATTTGGTCTTTTAATTGATTATCTAAAACCCATTTGTAAGTTGGAAGATAAATCAATTTTCTTGCAGTTATATAATCAAGAAGATCATTTCCGTTAACCCCTTTTCTATGACCTTTTGTTATTCCAAATTTTCGAACGGTTCTTTTTAAACCTTTCATTGAAGTAACTTCAAATTTAGTTTTATCTACATCATTATTTTCAAAGACTTTTAATCCTTGCCAGACTCCTTCAACAGATTGTGAGAACTTATTTGGTGAAAAAGGAATTGGAATATTTCCAATGGGGTAGAATGGACTAAATTTTACAAATGGTAGTTTTCCTTTCGATGTTACATCAATTATTAATGCATTTGGATAATCTTTTTTAATGTTTTCGATTTTTCTTCTTCGATTCTGAACTTCTACCATGATGTTTTAAAATTTTGATACCAAGATTGCCAAACAAATAATTCGCGGCTTTATAACAAAATAATCTCAATAAAAGACTACACCCTCCGGGTGGGCCCACCCCCTAGATTTGACCGAACACCACTTAAAGGTCCTGCGCAAAAGGCAAAACTCAAGTGGAGCCACCAAACCCCTGATAATTGCCATGAACTAGTAAAGCAATATCACCCTAACTCAGGACAACTCCCACGTTAGTTATGTAAAAACAGCCTTTCGGCAAAATAAAAGTATCAGTTACGCGCGTGTGAATTCACAGTAGTTAGAAACAATATAATGATTCTAATATTTTGCAATATACACATTTTGTTTTAAAATAAAAATAAAAATAACATTTTTCTGAATGGTAATACCTATATAAGTAATGCAGGTCTTTGTAGTTTTGAAATCAAAATCATATGCCTTTCGATATAGTTTAAATTTTCTTCTTAACTGAACTAGAAAACCATTTCTTCCTCTTACCAAAATAAATCCCTACATTGAGGAAAAAAACAATGGCTGCTAAATTCCTTTATTTGCTCTCGTTTATCTTTTTAATTTCTGCCTGTAAAACCGTTCAAAAGACAGTCGCTAGTCCAACCAATTCCGCAGCGGCTGAATTAATTAAACTAATGTCTGAGAAAAATGCGCAAGGTTGTTATGCTGGATCTACCAATGAAAAAGATTGTGAAAGCAGTATGCGTGGTGCAAGCTACGCAACCAGCGAGGTGACAGTTTGTGCAGATAATGTCATGTCTTGGGATCGTGGCTGGGATGCGAAGGATGAGCATGTTTGGGGCGCGGATAAGGCTGGATATGTTTTTGATCGATTAAAATAATGGCCAAGTTTTATTAAACAATTTGGGGGTGTTCAATTAACTGTGTCTAGATAATTAACTTAAACCACATAGTAAACATTGCATATGTATAAGTTAATGTTAATTAGTTGATTGGTTAATCGGTTTCGTATTACGCAATGCTAATACGACAAAGATGACACACTTTACTGAACACTCCCAAAGGGTCTAAGAATTCTACTAATATTCACATTCACATTCACATTCTAATTCCCATTCACATTCACATTCTAATTCTAATTCCCATGCGTACCCTGATCATCTTTCTATCTTTTTTTTATCTACAATCCGGATTCTCACAAGTAGTCTTAGAAGCAGATGGCCCTGGAGATACTTATGATTTAATCAGCTCCGTTTTGGCGCCTGGTCAGAATCCTATTGAAACACCAGATTGTGGCCATAATGCTTTTGGAGATCATATCGATGAAATTTTTGATGAAGAATTAAATGCCTTTGTCTTTCGGTTTCATATACATACCATGCCTGATAATGATCGTTGTATTAATTTTGATAGACAGCGAAATGAAATAAAATCCTATTCCCCTTCTCCCGATAATTTATTAGGAGTAGAGGAGGAGACGGTGATGTATAAATGGAAATTTCGGTTGCCAGAAGGCTTCCAATCTTCTCCTAATTTTACCCATCTACATCAACTCAAATCCGTAGGCGGTGACTTCTCAAGTATGCCTATGTACACACTTACTGCCCGGAAAAGCAATCCGGATCGCTTGGAGTTACGCTATGCCGAAACGACTAGCCAGATTACTTTAATTCAAACTGATTTAGCTCCTTTTATTGGTAATTGGGTGGAGGTAAGGGAAACGATAAAATATGGTATGGAAGGAACTTACGAGATAGAGATTATAAACCTTAACAATCAAACGGTTTTATTATCCTATAATGATAATGCTATTATTAATTGGAGAGTTGGTGGTGAATTTGTCAGACCGAAATGGGGTATTTATCGTAGTCTGAACAATGCGCAAGATCTAAGAGATGAAATGGTTTTATTTGCTGATTTTAGTATAGAAGAATTGGATCTAGTTGCGACAAACGATCCTATCAATCAGGAGGATTTTAATGTTTATTTTAATGCCATAAATAAATCGCTGTGTTTAAAAAACATCAATAATAAAACAGAACTTATCCAAGTATTTGATTTATCTGGAAGAAGAATTTTACATAAAGAAAAAGATGCAAGAAACGATTTAATAATCAAAGCATCTACACTTTCAAGTGGTATTTATATTGTAAATCTAAAAGGTAAAGGTTATTCTCAATCAAAAACTATATTCATTTCTAATTAGGGAGCATCAGGGGTTGGTAATAATTATTTGTATCAAAGAAACTGCATCCTCTAATTGAATTTGGGATATTTGTTTCTTGCTCCTATCGCGATTGAGGGAAGCAAATAGCAAGA
>CALGJS010000299.1 GCA_937927835.1 uncultured Saprospiraceae bacterium
TCCTTGTTCAATAATTTGACCTTCGTCGATCACATAGATTGTATCCACTTCTCGGATCGTAGCGAGTCGATGTGCGATGATCACAGAAGTTCGACCTTCCATTAATTTATTCAGTGCATCCTGAACCACTTTTTCAGATTCCGCATCTAGAGAAGACGTTGCTTCATCCAATAAAAGGATACTTGGATTTCTAAGAATTGCTCGAGCAATCGCGACCCGTTGACGTTGTCCACCGGAGAGTTTGATACCGCGATCTCCTACGACCGTTTCTAGTTTGTCGGGAAAAGAGTCGATAAATTCCCAAGCGTTGGATTGCTTGGCAGCATCGACGATTTCAGCTTCGGTCGCATCCGGTTTTCCGTAAAGAATATTTTCTCGAATGGTTCCACCAAACAACATTACTTCTTGTGGAACGATGGCCATATTTTGTCGGTAGACAGAAAGATCATATTCTGTAGCCAGTTTCCCATCAATGGTAATCATTCCTTGGTCTGGTTGGTAAAACTGTAATAAGAGTTGTACCATCGTTGATTTTCCAGAACCACTCATTCCAACCAAGGCTACTTTTTCACCTGATTTAATATCAAAGTTAATGCCTTTTAAAACGGGTACATCCAAACGAGTAGGATAAGCAAAGTGAATATCTTTATAAGAAATATTACCAATAAAACGCTGCGCTTCTGTGATCTTGACAGACTGAATTTCGACCTCAGAATTAGTATCTAGAATTTCTGTAATTCGCTCCGTAGCACCCAATGCTCCCGCCAAGGCAGTATATAGATTTCCAAGACTTCCGATAGCTCCACCAATCAATCCAGTATATAAAATAAACGAAAATAAATCCCCTACTTCCATCACGCCTTTTTCTACGAGCATGGCTCCTTGCCAAAGAATAAAAAAGATCGCACCAAATAATACGGTGATAATAAAAATGAAAAATACCCCTCGAATTTTCGCAAATTTTAAGGAGGTCTTTACCACTTCATCTACAGATTTTCCATAACGAAGCGTTTCTAACCATTCATTGGTAAAAGATTTAACAACAGAAAAATTCTGGAAAGTTTCTTCTACGATCACATTGGTACTCGCCAATTGATCTTGCCGTTTTTTTGATAATTTTCGAATGTAGCGTCCAAACACAATCGCCACGATGACGATGACCGGAAAAGTCGCTAGCATGATTAACGCTAATTTTGGCGTAAGCCATCCTAGGATTACAACTCCGGAGACAAGAATAACAATTTGACGCACAAATTCAGCAAGTGTAATGCTAAATGCTCGTTGTAATTGTTCCACATCCGCCGTAATTCTACTGGTCAATTCCCCTACCCTTCGTTGTTCAAAAAATGGAATATCTTGGGTAATTAATTTTTCGTAAAGTGCCTTTCGTACATCTGCCATTCCTTTTTCAGAAACGTTGGCAAACAATACGGTTCGGAAATACGACGTAACACCTTGTAAGATCAGTAAGACCAAAAAGAATCCACCGTACTCCCATAATTCTAAGTCGAGCACTTTTGTCGGCTGTCCACTCGCCTTATTGGCCATTTCTCCGGCTGCACCAGGAAATATCATGAACATCAAGCTAGAAATGCTTAGCAAGAAAAGTCCTATGTAAAAGGACCAACGGTAAGGACGGATGAAACGGAATATTTTGACCGAGTTCGCCAGTTTAGATCTGGTAATTGGTTCGGCTTTTTCGTCGGAGCGCCTGTTGCGAGCCATGGACTAGATTTAATTAGAATTTTTAAGTTTGTTTGCTTTGCAAAGTTACAGTAAATTAAAGGATTCGGAAGAGTCTAATGTGTTGGAATTGTCATTTTGTGGGTCATCTTCCTCCTTTTCGGGTTTTAACATGAAAAGCTGCGCTAGTTTTAATTGTGTTTCTGCTCTGCGCAGGTTTTGCATAGGATCACTGATTTTATAATAAACGTCGCCATTGATATAATCTGTTAAGAACCGAACAGACATGATATAGGCAAGCGTGGAAGCCGCTAATGGAAGTGTTTCTATTTCGAAAGGCGTCAACCACTCTTCTGTAGCAGCGAGATATCCTTTATGAAAAGCCTCATAACGATCCCAATCAACCGTTGCTCCTTGCACATCATCTTCGGCAGCCGTCACCGCAGCAGTTCGCAATCCATCGCCATAATCAAAATGAATACAGCCAGGCATAATTGTATCTAGATCAATAACCACTTGTGCGGTATGATCTTGATCGAATAAAACATTATTAAACTTGGTGTCGTTATGCGTTATCCGAACAGGAATCATTTCCATATCCATCCAAGCATCTAACAAAGTCATTTTAGGAATCAGCTTTTTCATCACTGAAATCTCTCGCTCTACCGTAGCCACTCGATCCAAAGGGTCTTCTTGAATAGCTGCTTGTAGTTGTTCAAGTCGCCAAGTCACACGATGAAAATCAGGTAAAACAGGATGGATTTTTTCAATGGGTAATTCTCGTAAGTCTCCCACAAACTTTCCAAAAGCATGACCAGCACTTTCTATCTGCTTCTCTGCAATAACTGAATCCTCGTCTGGAAAATCATAAGCAATCAAATCTTTAAAGAAAGGATACATTCGCCAGTATTCACCTGATTCATCTTTAAAAAAGCTCGCTCCTTCGTGTGTAGTAATTACCTTCAATTGACGAGTATCCTCCGGACTAGCCTGAAGAAAATTAGTTGTCACGAAAATATTTTCCATCAATTTTTCCGGACTTAAAAAAACGGTTTGATTGATTTTCTGCAAAAGATAATCAGAAGATTCCGGATCTTTATTTTCGACTCGATAGGTATCGTGAATATGACCATTTCCAAAAGTATAAATTGAATATACTTCTGGTTTTTCTAAAAATTGGGCAACTATATTTTCTAACATAATTTTATTCTACAACACCGTTATTTTATTCCTTGCATTATTAATACTTGGAGAATTGTGATAAACGACTTCTCCTTTATCTCCTCCATAGGACCAAACTTCAATCCCTTCCCATTCTTCTCCACAATCGTTTTCTAAAGTAGCGCCATCTAAAATTAATTTCCCTTTTGGATAAACGATAATTTTGGCCATTTTAGGTAAAGAAAGACGGCAACGCAAGGTAAGTGTGGCACCATCCATCACCACAAGATGTCCTTCAATATCTTTCGCACCATTCCATTCATGATCTTGTTTTATTTCAATGGTTTTTGATTTTTTAAATGTACACCAAGTCTTTTGCAAACAGCTTCTCACCTTTCTATTTTTATTTGCCATCGTCATATGTGCGGTACCAATTTGACAAGGTGTGACCGATTGAGCGACCGGAATATAATCCATCATATTGTTAGAAATAGCTTTTCCATCACAAGGAGGTTTTCCAGTTAAGCCCCAACAATTTCCATGAGGCGGTGTATCATCGCAACCATCATTTTTTCGCCAAGAGTGTCCTAATCCTACACAATGCCCGATCTCATGATTGAGGGTACGTTGTTGCGCATATCGACCGTAAACATGCTTTGTTCCATTAGGCATAACCGTCGTATCTCTTGTATTTTGGTAAACGGCGGTCATTTTTACCCAATCCCCAAAGGCGACTCCTCTTCCAGCTATATGAAAGGTGGGAGAATCTAGACTATCTAAATGCGGCTCCATCATAAAAATATTTAGTACTTCCCCTTTTTTCTTACCATACTTTTTAAATACTTCTCGACTTCCGTAATTTTTATCTTTAGATCTAGTTCCATTAAAATGATATAAATCATCATCGCGATGAAAATAAACAGCATGACCATCAGGAGTAGACCTATCAATATCTAATTTATAGGAATACCTTAATGGTAACTGAGGTGTATCGTTTCCAACAGGAAGACTCATCTTCAAATTATCTTTCAAATATTCATTGCACCGATAAATGATCTGACGAGCAAACTTATATCCATCTGTTTCATCAAAATTATTCTTCACCTTTTCCGATAACATATAATGGATATTTACTAATATCTTTTTTTCTGGAGTATGATCTAAAAATTCAGGATCAGGAATATAATTCATCCGATCATTACAAGGAGATTTTCCTCGGGTAGTACCATATTCTGCTGGTAATTCTGCTGGAACAATCGGTTCGACCTGGGAAACATAATCTTTCTTAAGTTGACTAGAACAAGCACTGATCGTAAAATAACCAACGAGGGTCAAGAGTAAAAAGCAACGAAAAAGGGTATTCATGACAATGATTTTAAAAAACGTTGAGAATTCACTAATTTTGTTGTATTATGAAGCTGAGGAACCTATTTCCTCATTTAAAACCCAAATTTACACGAAAGGAACGATTTATTCGTAACGTTTTGTTTAAAACAAAAAATAAATATTAAAATGAGATTTCTACTTGTATTATTAATGAGCACCTTTTTATTAGTTGGCTGCCAGACCGACGGTACCAAATCTACCACCGCTGCTACCGCTACTCCTGCTGCTGAAACCATGGATGCGGAAACGCTAGATAGAATGATTGAAGAAACGCGTAATCAGATTTATAATGAAAAAAACAATAAATTTGATACCAATAAAGCGATGGAATATATTCAGTATTGTCAAGCCTTTGCTAAAAAAGCACCTACCGATGCAAATGCAGCCAAGTATCTTTTTCAGGCGGCTGAAACTGCTCGTTCTATCAAAAAGTATGATCAAGCCCTTACTATCTACGATCAAATTTATGCAGATTTTAGCAGTTACCCCAAAGCACCACAGGCCATGTTTTTAAAAGCATTTACCCTCGATAGCGAAATGCAACAATATGATAAAGCTAGAACCTTATACGAAGAGTTTATGACCAAACATCCACAAGATGAATTCGCGGATGACACAAAATTCTTACTAGAAAATCTGGGTAAATCTGACGAAGAAATTATTAAGCAATTTGAGGAACAACAGAAGAAGATGGAAAAGAAATAATTAATAATTAGAAAATGAATAATTGGAGAATGAATAATTAATAATTAATAATGTTTTAAGGAATAATTAATAATGCCAGCATAACGAATTAAGTATTCCACTTTTATCGTGTGTTTCTTTTTTAGCAAAAATTAATAATGAAGTTGTCTAAGAATTCGAAATAAAGCAGACAAATACTCCTATTAAAAAAGCACGAAAAAAAATATACACGCCTAATGGGCATTATTCATTATTCATTACCGAATTATTCACTATTCACTATCCATTATTAGACGATATGCACGTATTTTTTATCGAATGGATTCAATGGGGTTCCGAGGACATCCGCCTCAGCTTCTACGCGATATTCAGATTGGATGCCACTGATCCACTTAGCCGTTTTTACCAGTTTACCCAAAACAAAATTTTTGTCTTCTAGGCTATCCATTTCGGATTTAACTAATTTAAAAGGTAGCTTAAATTCTACCTCAATGATTTCCCCAGCGGGTATTTGAATTTGTTTGCTAATATCAATTTCACCCAGCTCAAATTCATCGGTCACCTTCTCATTTTTTCGACCTCTCGTGTATCGTTCTACCAATCTAATTTTCAAACGAGAAACCGTCTGCTCATGCATTGAATAAAATTGGATTTTACCCGTGAGCTTACCCGATGACATATCCACATCTTCTGGTAAGATCAACTCCAGTTTAACCCCTTCAATACCCAGCCATTTTTTTACTTTCTTTAACATCTCTTGAGATTGTTTGTAAATTGATAACGCACAAGCCTTAAAATAAGTTTATCCAGCGCAATATAAATATAGAAAATTTCAAGCATTTTCTAGCTGAAACGGCGGTGCCAGCTGTCTTTTAGAGGAACCATCCACCGATTTTTTAATTCCCCTTTACTTTTTACCAAATTATCAAAAAACAAGGTTTCTTCGGTAATAACGCCTTCGGCAAGTAATTTTGCCAATTCTGTTTTATGAATTACTTTAACCGTTCCTTCCTCAAAATAAGCAAATTCCAGTCGATTAAAAAGGTCCGTTTGATAAGCTTTACCTAGTTCTTGAACAAATTTCACCGAAGCATCAATACTACATCCACTGGCCCCATTGCCTTGAATATCATCAACCATCAATACCACAAATCGGCGATGCAATACTTCTCCATGCGCAATCAACTGCTGTTGATGACTCACCCACTTATCCGCAAACGCTTTTAAGTGCTCATTGATTTTCAACTGCTCTGATTCAGTAAACTCCCGTCCACTTTGATATATCCAGATTCGACTTTCATCGGAAAAAGTATGCGTCATTTTGAGTTTTGAGTTTTGAGTTAGTGAGTTAGTGAGTTAGTGAGTTTTGGGTTTTGGGTTTTGGGTTTAACACCTTTACTATACTATGATTCAAATTCGCTTATGTTTTTCACGATAGAACGAATCAACAATTAAACAAATCAACGATTCAACGATTCAACACTATTCCCATCCCTTATTATTAACAATCAATTCCGCCAAGTCATATACCATTACTTCTTCCTGTTTCTCTTTTGCTTTCATTCCATCAGACAACATGGTCAAACAAAATGGGCAATTAGAAGCGACGATGGTTGCTCCGGTAGCAAGTGCTTCTTCTGTGCGTTCGATATTGATTCGCTTATCTCCTGGTTCATTTTCTTTAAACATCTGTGCACCACCCGCTCCACAACAGAGACCATTGGATTTGCATCGTTTCATTTCCACCAGTTCATTGTCCAATTGTTCCAATAAACTTCGTGGAGCTTCGTAGACACCATTTGCTCGTCCTAGGTAACAACTATCATGGTAAGTTATTTTTTTGCCAGCAAAAGCGCCACCATCAATTTTTAGTTTGCCGTTATCGATTAGCTCTTGTAATAGTTGCGTATGATGCACCACTTCGTATTTACCACCCAAGGCAGGATATTCGTTTTTGATAACATTAAAACAATGTGGACACGTAGTAACAATTCTTTTTACTTCGTACAAATTTAAAGTTTCAATATTCTGCAAAGCAGTCATCTGAAAAACAAATTCATTACCAGCTCTTCGTGCAGGATCGCCGGTGCAACTTTCTTCTTTTCCAAGGATGGCGTAATCGGTTCCTGTTTCGTTAAGGATCTTACAAAAGGCCCGAGTTACTTTTTGCGCACGCGCATCAAAACTACCAGCACAACCTACCCAAAAAAGGATTTCTGGTTTCTTTCCAGCTGCGGCCAAATCGGCCATACGAGGTACATTAAGTGAGGACATTTATTTTATTTTTATTGAGTGTTTTTGAAATTAGGAGAACTTACTCGTTAGACAACTGGCTCTCTTCTTCTATAAGTATTTACGTTTGAAGGAAGCCAACCAGCTAATAGCCAACTAGCCAAAAATTAGGCTACTCCTTCACATTTATCATGCACTCTATTTTATTTTAATAAACTTACCGTTGGCAATTGCCTGTTGATTTTTTATAACCTGGTAAAAGTACATATTGTTTACCGCCATGGCGGATAGCTCTATTTCTGTATTATTTTGAATCAATTTTTCGGTTTTCACTAACGCTCCAGTGATCGCATAAATTTCTACAAAAGTTTGATCGTTTGCTGAAACTCCACCTAAGTCAATCTCAATCATTGTCGTTGCTGGATTTGGAAACACGCGAACTTGATTAGCCAATTCTTCCTCTTCAACCGAAGTAAGCAACCAAAAGTCGAATAGGGTTTGTAGTTCGTCAATAGGTTCCACACCAAAAGCCGTAAAAGGTACATTCAAATCCAGATAAAGCGCATCTTCCGCATCATCTGGTCGTGCTACTCGAACAAAAGCCGATAAAGAAGAGACCCCTTCACTCAAACAACGAGAATCTGCTCCCGGTACATTGGCACCTTGCAGCGAGCTCATAAGTCGTTCTGCGAGGGTACCGGTGGAATTCAAAAAACGGGATTCCATAGAATCCAAAATTTCTGGCCCGATGAGAATATTCCCTTGAATCGCATAATTAGGTCCTACTCGTTGACCTTTATATTCTAAACAATTCAATCCAGTGTAAGCACTTGCTCGCCCCACTCCATTATCATCAAAATCTACCACACCATATTGCCTTTGACTATTATTTCCTTGTACATCATTGATGGCCAACCAAGTAATAATTTCTTGTGGACTATCCCCTGCTTCCATTCGCAAACGAGCATTATTCTGATTACCTCCTAGATAGAATGACTGCGTATGAATCGCTCCCCTTCCAGGCAAAATATCAGAAATAATATAGGCGCCACCAGACCCTGGAAACTGATTATCGTCTAAACAAGATGCTCCTGCCGATCCAATTTCTCCCGTCGCTTCGTCCACCGCTACAATCGAAAAAGTATCTTGCGCAAAAAGCGAAGACATCGTCAGAGAAAAAACGAAACTGAGTAAGATTACTATTCTCATTATTTATTTTTTGGTTAAAAAAATTGAATATTCGACATTCCGTATTCCTAAATCTGATTAATATTATTCATTAAAAAAACACGATAGAAGAACAATTATTAATTTTTCATTAAACCATTATTAATTATCCTCCCTAGTTAGCCCACGCATCCCGATCATCCGGAACTTGCCAAACCGCACCACCGTTTTCAATACTTGTAAACATTGGTACCCAATCAGAAGGTCCAGCAGATTCTGTCAAAATTTCGTATCGTCGCAATTTTAAAATAATATCCAATGGATTAATTAAAATTGGACAAGCCTCGACACAAGCATTACAAGTAGTACATGCGTGAAGTTCTTCTTTTGAGATAGAATCAAACAATGTTTTTCCATCATCAAAATTAGCCTTGGTCAATGTTTTTTCGCTGGCGCGTAATTCTTCTTTTATAAACTCAACGCTACCCGTATCTAATTTCTTTCCGATCTCTTCGGCACGATCTCGCGTGTCCATCATGATCTTACGAGGCGATAATTTCTTACCCGTTATATTTGCCGGACAAACGGAAGTGCAACGACCACATTCGGTACAAGAATATGCAGCCAAAACATCTCTCCATTCTAGGTCGGTTACATCCTTGGCACCAAATTCAGGAATCTCTTCATCCATTGGCATCTCCTCTTCTCCTTCCGGTCCAAGTCCCATCATTGATTTCACCTCTTTCATGATTTCTGGCATATTATCCATCTGTCCATTCGGCTGAAGTTTAGCAAAATAAACATTCGGAAAAGCGAGAAAAATATGAAGGTGTTTAGAATGTGGTAAATAATTTAAAAAAGCAAAAACCACCAAGATGTGCAGCCACCAACCGAAGCGTTCAATGCCTACCAAAGTGCCTTGTTCCATTCCACCAAAAACAGCCGGTCCGATCCAAGAACTAAGTGCCGTTGCGCCTGTCGAGGTATAATGCTGCGGATCTACTTGTTGTAAAACTGCATCAGCGCCATTCATACAAAAGATTCCTAAAAGCAATAATAGCTCACCATATAAGATCAGGTTACCATCTAGCTTTGGCCAACCATTCATTTCTGGTTTGTGGAAACGAGGAATTTTTAGCAAGTTTCTTCGCGCTAAGAAAACCAAGGTACCAATGAAGGCACCTAGCGAGAGTAATTCGATAGAGCTAATCAATAAGGTATAAATACCTCCTAAGATCGGTGCAAAAAATCGGTGTACTCCAAAGATCCCGTCGATAAAGATTTCGACTAATTCTATTTGTGTAAATAAAAATGCGACATAAATAAATCCATGAAAAATAGCTGGAATCCAGCGCTTGAACATTTTTTTCTGACCAAAAGCGATTAGAAAAACATTTTTCCAACGAGCACCTGAATTATCAGCCAACGACGTCTCCTTTCCGAGCATGATATTGCGGCGAATTTTCATAAACTGACGACCGCCCCAAGAAAATGCGACAATCGCTACGAGTGCAAAAAGTATTTGTTGAATCATACGAATATTATAAAAAATACGATAGATAAGTAGAATATCTTAGGGTAAAAACTACCGAATAATACGAATCAAGGGTTGAATAAATTTACTGAGTTTTTTTGCTTCTGGCTATTTGCTTCTGGCTTCTGGCCCTCTTCAAATGCGATTAAAGAGAGCCAGAAGCCAGAAGCTAGGAGCAAGAAGTATCTTTTCTCCATCAAAATTTAGGATTTTAGCTATACTTCAACTATTAATTCGCATGAATATTAAGTTGGTTATCCCTAATTTCGGCTAAAGTAAGGATTGCTAGCCATTATCGAAAGTTTTTATATGGTGAAATCTTTTTTTTTTACGAACTTGTCGCTGTTTAGGGAGTAGGAAATAAATAAGGTACTCATAAATGTGGTTTTAGTTTGCTTTTATTCAAGGCGCAAAAAACATGACTGAACGATAGTTCAGGAACCGCTAGCGGGCGGGATGGCTGCCATAGCATAATAGCCTGCCCCGAACTTGATTCGGGGAGTATTTTTGCAACGAAGAAGAATAGCAAAATAAAGCCGCAGAATGGGTAGGTTATATTTTTCCTACTCCCTTATAACTTGTCCAAATTTTTTCCAACAGATATGAAAATACTTGATACACATAAAATTAGCCAAAAAATCAACCGTTTGGCCATAGAAATTCTAGAAAACAATTATAGTGAATCTAAAATTATTCTAGCTGGAATCAATAATAACGGAACTCGTTTTGCGGATTTATTAGAAAC
>CALGJS010000300.1 GCA_937927835.1 uncultured Saprospiraceae bacterium
TTCGTGTTTTTCAAGCGCAACTTCAACCGCAAAAACCTGCCTGTCCGGTAGGTAGACAATTTCAAATTTCTCTTCAACGCTACCCTACTCTATCATAAATCAACCTCCCCACACTATTCTAATTCTAATTCTAATTCCCATTCCCATTCCCATTCCTCCCCTACCGTCCGATCAAATTTTTCTTAATATAGTCCTCAACAAAACGTTCTCGATAGGTACGTCCTAGTGGAATCTCTTCCCCGGCCAATTGGATCAAATCTGTTTCTACTGCATCAATAAAATTGATATTAATTAAATGGGATTTGCTAACACGGACAAAAATTTCTGGTGGAAGTTGTTTGGTAATCGTTCCCAGATTCATGGCGGTCATTAGCTTTTTATTATCTGTCGTGTAGATCATCACGTAGTCTTTCATTCCTTTGATATACAAAATGTCCTTATAAAATAGGCGAATGAATTTCCGTTCTGATTTGATATAGATAAAATCTGACTCAATAGATTCTACTGCAGCAGGAGCAGCGTTTTTTAAGGAATAAATTTCCTGTGCTTTGTTGACTGCTTTTATAAAACGTTCTAATCGAATTGGTTTAATCAAATAATCTATAACGTCTAGTTCAAACCCTTCCAAGGCATACTCTGGGTAAGCGGTAGTCATGATTATCAATGGTTGTTTTTTCAGTGTCCGAATAAAATCCATTCCATTAATACCCGACATTTCTATATCGAGTAAAATAAGATCAACTCCATCTTTTGCGATCAAGTCATTGGCGGCTAATGCATTAGCAAATTGACCAACCAAATTTACGTTAGGTAATTTTTGGAGGTACAATTCTAGTCCTTCTCGAGCTAAAGGTTCGTCATCAATTATTATAGTGTTCATGTTAAACTAGGTTGTAGCACCAATTTTACTTGGTAGGTTTCTCCGTTATCTGAAATAGTTAAATCATGGCGATCGGGATATAAAAGTTCTAAGCGGCGTTGAACGTTTTTCAGGCCAATACCACCTTGGACTACTTTATTTTTCACTTTAGGAATGGCATTTTCTACTAAAAATTGGATACCATCCTCAAAAATATCTAATTGGATTAAAATCTGAGATTCATTATCTGTACTCATTCCATGCTTGACCGCATTCTCAATAAAAGGAATAAAAAGAAAGGGTGCGACCATATGTCGATTGGGAGTACCATTCACTTTAAATTCAATTTTTGCTTTATTTTTTCTGAGGGCATCCAATTTCAAATAAGTGTTGAGATAATTAATCTCGTCTTTTAAGTATACCTTTTCTTTTGCACAATCATAGAGTTGGTATCTTAATAATTCTGACAATAATAAAATACTTTCTGAAGCCTCTGCTGGACGTACTTGAGATTGAACATAGATATTATTCAAGGCATTAAAAAGCGAATGAGGGTTGATTTGATCTTTAAGGTAAGCAAGTTCGGTCTCTAGGTTGGCGGATTTAAGGTCAGAAATATAGCGTTGATCCGCTACATATCCTTTGAATAATTTGATGGCAACGGCCGTTCCCAACAAAGTCATGGTCAAGACAAATGGCATAATCACGATATCAAGAAAGGTCAAATGAGTTCCATCTTCGAATTCCATTCCGATATCACCATAAGAATCAATAGATCCCAGTCCAATATTAATGATTATGGTCAATAAAGTTAATAATGCATATTCAAAATATTTTCCCTTTAAAAAAAAATTTGGGATTAACACATAAAAATTAAAGTACACCAAAATCATATCCAGCATAATTCCGAGCGCTACAAACTTCATTACATCTGGCTCATAACTCGCCGTCAATCCAAACAAAGACAGTATCTCATCCAAGTACATCAACATCCAAAACAACACATGCCACCAAATTCGGTAGCGATTGTTTAAGATCAATTCCAATAGTTTATTCTGTTGCATGTAGTTAATTATTAGGCTATCAATTCCAACATTAAGCGTATAGCTCAATCGTCTATACAAAAATAGGGCATTCTACCCCTCCCTCGCTAATCAAAAGTATAATAAAACCCTACAAAAGTATATTAAACAGCCTCCTTTGGTATAAAACGGAACATTTCATTCAAAAACTGCCCCTATATTTGTCTTATAGAAAGCATAGACATCATGATGGATGGATAGCAATATATATTTAAAATAAAAAAAAATTATCGAAAAGAGCCTTACTTGTAAATAATTTATTGACCCGATTGACGATACTATTGATACTATTCGTTGGTCATAAAATCACTCATTATGAAAAACAAGTTTTGGATATTTATCATTTTGGCACTTGTTGTAAGTGCCTGCCAGCGCGAAGATTATTTTGACGACCTTGATCCAGAAACAGGCTCTTTTGTAGGAGATAATTCTGGAACCGATACGGATGGCTCAAATGACCAGCCACCTCACGATCATGACCACGGAGGTGATAGTGACGCGACCCTTACTACCTACCGAATTACTGGAGACGATATTGATAAAATAAAAGATTATAATGTCGAAGATAAGTACAAATTCTTCCAGCAAGATTACGCCAAGCATTTAGAAATGTGGCAATTTGTTACCCGACTATTACCAAACGAAATAAGAGGACGGTTGGTAGAATTTGAAGTATTCCACGGAGAAGGAGAATTACTAGGGTATGTTGCTCCGATCAATAACAACGATCTCAGTCGATGGAAATTTGCCCTAGCTATAGATGCTGCGAATAACCTAGATGAAATAAATTTTAAAGACCTTTTTACTTATGTAGTTATTCACGAATACGGTCACGTACTTACGCTTAATGAAGAAGAAGTAAAGACCAATTATAATAACTGTACTACCTTCGAAATTGGTGAAGGATGTCCGACCACTAATTCTTATATCAATCAAAATTTTCAGATTGGTTGGGAAGATATTTATGATGAATTTCAACAACTCAATGAAGATGAGATATTTGATTTTTATGATAAATACAAGGATCGTTTTTCTAGTGATTATGCAGCTACTAATCCAGGAGAAGATGTTGCAGAAGTATTCGCTTTCTTTATTACTAGCGAATCACCACCACAAGGAAATAGTATCGCTGATCAAAAAATAAAATCAATGTATAATCAGCCTGATCTAGTAGAACTGAGAAATAAAATTAGACAAAGTCCTACCGTACGAGCGCTTAACGCCGGAAGTTGGTTAGAAAATCCGTTACGTAAAAAATTCAAAATTGGCAACCACCAGCATACGCTGAAGTTATAAAAAAATAAATCTTTCCTACAATATTACTTGTTCCCACTGACCAAGAATAAGACAATTGTTCTTATTCTAACAGCCAGAAGTATATTTATTACTTAGGCCCACACTACTGCAAAATCTGATACTATTTATTGAGGTTGCGTTAATAAAGAGCTTCAAAAGCTGATACTCTTTTTAACTCCACTTCGCTTCACCTTTATCTTTTTTAAAAAAATAACATGAAAAATTTAATTTTTTGCTTAAGTATTGTAACACTTTTATTATGTCTGTACTCTTGTAATGAAGATGAGACGATCACCCCTAACGATTCACCAGAGGCTGTGCTTTTAGCAGCCGATGATAATTCTCCTTTAGCAGGAGAAGATCGAACGTGTAGCATGGAACAACACATGACCTCATTGATGTCTGATCCAGCATATCGAAAAGCACACCAAGAAAAACTAACCCGACTAGCAAGCTATGCCACAGAAAGAAGTGTTAATTGTGCCAATCCAGCGGTTCTACCAATGGCGATTCACTTTCAAGGTATTTCAAACCCTGATGAAGCCTGCCTTCGTGAATTGGCCATTTCACAGATAGCGGTTCTTAATGCAGACTTCCAAGGGAATAATAATGATATTTCAAAATGGGACAATACCGCTTCTAGTTCTTTCCCTGGAATTAGTAATGGAGATGCTTGTATAGAATTTTGTTTACCAACCCAAGGACACCCTGCTGGTTTCAATCTTTCTGATGGAGAGCCTGCGGTGACAATTAATCAAACTAGTGGTGACAATGCTTCTCAGTGGGACGGTTATATCAATATTTTCGTTAGAGCCAACCTTGGTGCATTAGGATATTCTCCATTAGGTGGAAATGGAAATGGTGATGGAGTGAGCATTGATGCAAATGCTTTTGGAACGGGCGCCGGATGTGGATCTATTGCTCCTGGAGCTCCTTACAATTTAGGAAGAACTTTGACACACGAATTAGGTCACTATCTACTTTTAGATCATATCTGGGGCGGTAACGGAGGCTGTAATGACGATGATCAAGTTAATGATACACCTGTTTCAAATGAGCCATATTATGGTTGTCCAAATCTGGGTGCTAGCTCTTGTAGCAGTACAGACATGCATATGAACTACATGGATTATACGAACGATGCTTGTATGTATATGTTCTCTGCTGGTCAAGCAGCACGAGTAGAAGGTTATGTCAATACTAGTCTACAGAATGTGGTAGCAAAAGGAAATGCAATCTGTGGTGGTACCAATCCTCCTGCTCCTACTTGTACCGACGGAATTCAAAATGGTAATGAAACAGGTATAGATTGTGGTGGTCCAGATTGTACGCCTTGTGCGGTAGCTTCTACTTGTACGGATGGAATTCAAAATGGTAACGAAACAGGTATAGATTGTGGTGGTCCAGATTGTGCGCCTTGTTCTGAACCTCTTACATGTGAACCACCAAGTAATGTAACTTCTACCGTTACGGGATCCACTAGTGCTTTAATCAGTTGGGATGCTGTAAATGGCGCTGTAAGATATGTCGTAAGATACAAAGAATCTGGCCAGAATCCCTGGAAAAACAGAGGTAGTTTTACAACAGAACGCGCTCTTCAAAATCTACAATCAGGAACTAAATACCGTTATAAAGTCCGAACTATCTGTGAAGATGGCAGATCAAAATGGAGTGACACGAAAACATTTATTACAGATTCTAATACAGGTACTGAATGTACTGATAATGAATTAAATTTTGATTTAACATTAGACTATTACGGAGGAGAAACGAGTTGGGAAATTTATGATGAAAGTGGTTCGGTGGTCTATAGTGGTGGTAATTATCCGGATAATCAGGAAGGCATCAATATTCAAGAGGACTGGTGTTTAGAAGATGGTTGCTATACTTTCGCCATCTATGACGAATATGGTGATGGTATCTGCTGTGACTATGGAGAAGGATCTTACTCAATTGCTGATGGAAATGGAAATATTTTATTTGAATCTGATGGATACTTTTCTTATGTAGAATATGTCGATTTCTGCTTAGGGTATGATTCATTTAATAATGTCCAAAATCGTAAGAGTTCGAAAGCTCGAAATACAGTAAAGAAGGCGAAACCGAATAGTCTAAAGAACTAAATATAGAATAGTTATTTGTTAATTAGTTCTCTTAAATACAAATAACTAAAACAAGATATAGAAGCTGTTTAGAAATGTTCATGTTAGGTAAAATTAAATGCTTCATTTTTGAACAGCTTCTTAACGCAAATTAACGTTGATGTACAGAGAGAGTGGATTTTTATACGGATTTTGGCAAAAGCCAGAATCCGTTTTTTTTAATTATTTGAAAAAGCTTTTACTTTTTTCGCTTCTATCCATAATCCCAACGGTATTAAAAAGTGTCCTACTCGATATAAAAAAGCATAACCCGTTTGATGTAGATGTTCTCCGATATTTTCAAAATCAAAGTTCGTCCAGATCCGAGCCAATGCAGTCAAAAAACCCCAAACAATCATATAAAGCAAAGCTGGTCGAGCGACCTTAGGCAAAAATATTAAAATAGCTACGATAAAATCCAATACGCCCATCAGTTTTAAAAATCCAGAAGCGGTACTATCCGACCATCCCATGATCTCGACGGTCATTTCCATAAAACTACCAGGTTGAGGATAATAACCTACTGCATAAAGTCCGTGGCAAATAAAAGTAATGGCAGTAGCAAGTTTCAATAAAAAGATAAAAGTTGGACTAGCTTCCAACCGTTGAATTAGATGATAAAAAAAGAAGGGCAAACTAAATTGTAAAGCATATTCAAAAAATTGTCCAAGGCTATAGAATTTTTCTTTCCATAATAAAACGGCTAAAAAAATTAACCCTACTCCACCTAATAATATCAATCGTTGAAGGAACCGAGGCATCCATTTCATCGCTAACGTTATACATCCACAAACGATGTAAAACCAACCAAATCCATCAATGATTCGATTGATTCCATCGTCCACCGATAAGCTATTAATATAGTCTTCCCATGATAAGGAGAAAAACGACTGAACAACCCCTGACATGATTTGCTCATCCCAGAGTAACGCACGAAACGGAGCATCCCAAAAAAGATGCTGGTAACCTCGTCCGAAGAAAACGGCGGCAGTCGATATTTGTAGTAGGAGTTTTAAATAGTTCACAAACTAAATTTTAAAATATTTTGTGTTTTATTTTTTATTTAAAAAACAAATACTTACCTTGCAATCAGGTTGTCTTTCCTAGTACAGTAGTAAAGGCAGATGCAGGACATTTTTTTTGTGAACCCACCTGTCCGGTCGGCAGGTTCACAGCGCGCTTATTTTTATTTTTTTACATAACTAATGTGGGAGTTGTCCTGCATCAGGGTAGCGAAGCTGTACGGGTTATAGACTTCGTTAGGAATTTAGTGTTGGTTTTTGCTTGCTGCAAAGCGCGCATATGCAAACCTTCGGTTAAATTCAGGGGGTGGGCCCACCCGGAGGGTGTAGTCTTTTATTTACATGATCATTGTTATAAATTATTCAATTTTCAAACTATTCAACCTACAAGGTAAAATCCAGATATTATATTCATCTAAACTACTACCCATTTCAAACCTAAATAATCCAAAAGGTTTACCATCTCCAAAAAACAAAATCTTAATTCTTACTATAAAAGTATTCGTAAAGCATATCCACGCTTTAATTTTCTACATAAAAAAAGACTAAGTTCAGATAACCTTAACTAAGAGCGCATCTAAACCACCCTTACTTCTTTATCATCAAAAACGCCTTTAAAAAAGGTTGAATATCTCCATCCAAAACCGCATCAGTATTTCCTGTTTGATGGTTACTTCGGTGATCTTTTACACGACGGTCGTCCAATACATAAGAGCGAATTTGAGCGCCCCACTCGATCTTAGTTTTCCCAGCTTCCACTTTATCGCGTTCTGCATTTTGTCGTTCGATTTCTGCTTCGTATAAACGAGATTTAAGCACCGTCAAAGCTTTTTCACGATTTAGATGTTGAGACCGTTCTTGCTGACATTCCACCACAATTCCAGATGGAAGGTGTCGTAAACGAACGGCAGATTCCGTCTTATTAACGTGTTGTCCACCCGCACCACTCGCTCGAAAAGTATCCCATTCAATATCCGCTGGATTAACATCGATCTCAATCGTATCATCAATTAGTGGATGAACAAATACGGAGGCAAACGAAGTCTGTCTTTTACCTTGTGCATTAAATGGACTAATTCTAACCAAACGATGTACGCCATTTTCACCTTTCAGATAACCATAAGTATAATCACCTAATATTTCAATCGCAACAGATTTAATTCCTGCCACATCACCATCCGTTCGGCTAATGGTTTTCCATTTATAGCCGTGTTTATCTGCATACATGCCGTACATTCGTAGCAACATTTCTGCCCAGTCGCAACTCTCGGTTCCGCCAGCTCCAGCATTAATTTCAAGGATACAACTTAGTTCGTCTTCCGGTTTGTTTAAGGTTGATTTAAACTCCGCCTCTTCCATCGCGTCAAGTGCCGCTTTATATTTGACAGCTACCTCTTCTTCCGTTCCTTCTCCATCCTTAAAGAATTCATTAAGAATTTCAGCTTCTTCAATAGCCGTACTAAGGTCTTCGTAGACGTCTACCCAAAACTGATTAGACTTGATTTCTTTCATTATCTTTTTTCCCTGTTCTGGATTATTCCAAAAATCAGGGTCCATCGTCTGCTGCTTTTTATCTTCTATTTTTAACTTTCTTTGATCGACGTCAAAGATATTGTTTTAC
>CALGJS010000301.1 GCA_937927835.1 uncultured Saprospiraceae bacterium
TCCAACATACCTAAAAACATCTCCCACCTTCGCTTCATCTGGACTCTCTACCTCGTGAATGACGACTTTTAAGGCATTGGTGGTTTTTGCATGCGTAATTTCTCCATACCTTAAAGCATAAAACCCAGCAAAGACAAAAAGAGGAGCAAATGCTAAACCTACGATGGCGTTGACCATTCGTTGAGCCCAACTGGTGGTGGTTTTCTGGACAAACTTATCCATGTAATTTAGTGGTTTTTCGTGTTTGGGAAATAAGACGCTTCATCCAATTTTTATAACGTTTGAAATGCTTTATTGGTTTTATAGATATTGAAGTTGTTTAAATGTAGGGATTTTTTTGTGCATTTTCGGACTTAACAAGAAGTGGTATTTCCTACTAAAATAAATAGTACCTTTTTTATAATTGCCATTTTTATTTATCATCTTTAGGTTTAATTAAATTCGAAATAAAACTCCATGAAATCAACCTCCGACTACCTTGCAAAAAAAATATCTACTTCCATCACCGTTGATGGCAATCTCAAAAAAGAGATTTGGCAAAATGCCACTTGGAGTAAACGCTTTGTAGATATGGTGACGGGTGCTCCTGGGCTTTACGATACGAGAACCGCTATTTTATGGAATGATGATTTTCTTTACATCGGATTTGAAGCCGAAGAACCTTTTGTAGATGCACGGCTAACGGAGCGAGATAGTATTATTTTTTTGGAAAATGATTTAGAGGTTTTTATTGATGGCGGAGATTGTTATTATGAACTGGAAGTGAATGCCGCTAATACGATTTATGAAGTATTTTTTATTTGGAAAGATGCTTATGAAAAAGGTGGAAAATTTGACATTCCTCCATTTGATGTTCATCAAAAACAGGCGTATACCTTTGGTGGTGATTATGACCGAACTGGAGGTAGTTTTTGGAAAGGAACTCATCCAAGAGGCATCCGTTGGGCATTTACTAATTATGATCTTCCGGGACTAGAAACAGGTGTTCAGGTAGATGGTAAAATAAACGATCCAACGCATATTGACCAAGGTTGGAGTCTTGAAATTGGGATTCCATGGCAGAGCTTAAAACTCCTTGCCAATGGTCGAAGTCTTCCTCCAAAAGACGGAGATGTTTGGAAAATGTTTTTGGGCAGATTTCAAAAGCTCCTAGCCAGTGGAAAAGAGGTTCATCCTCACCCTGCCATGGTCTTAAACGCACACGGAATTTATGATACCCATCTACCAGAAAAATGGAGTAAGATAGAATTTAAAGATTAATTCGAATCAGTAGTTAAAAAATTGCTATTTGCATTTGGCTATTTATTGCTTCACTCGATCGTCTGCCTGCTGGATATCCTGCCGTAGGCATGGCAGGCAGGCGATCGAAGCTTGCCTACCGATCGTATTAGGTTGGGAAGCAAGAAGCAATCAATTCTACCACTTCATTTCCACACCAATAAAGACACTGGTAAGATTTAGGTTAAAACCAAAAGAATTAAAACCTTTGTCAATTTGAGTATCTTTTACTTTCCATTTTCCGTTAATATAATTCAGACCACCCGTTCGTAGGGTCGCTCGAAATTTAGAATTGATATTATATAAAATACCGAGTCCAACTCCTGCTTCAAAATAATTAGCGGTTTGCTCTTGTACCAAAATATCATTATTCTTAGTATCCTCACTAAGCAAATTATAGCCAGCAAAAGGTTGTAGATAAAATTGGAAGCGTTGTGCTGGATTCAAGGTATATCGACCAAATAAACCAAACCCAATATTGTTGGACTTTCTATTAAAATCAATGGGGTCACCACCACCAAAATTAAAAGCATCTTCGCCCGTAAAATTGTTTAACCGATAATCGAGTTGAAGACCGAATAACCAATTCGCATTTATTTCTTTTCCAAAATACGGACTAAAACTAAAAACGGTATTTTTTGTATCATTGAGATTGCCAGAAAATATGACACCAAAGCTAGAACCAATCGGTAAACCAACTATAGGAACCGCATTTTTCTGCGTCACAAAATTAAACGATCCGCCAAGTACAAATTGATTTGCAATGGTTTCTTCTTGCGCTTGGATTCCAAAAAATAATAGCGCTAAAATTAAAGTGAGGGAAATCTTTTTCATAAGTCAGAGGTTTTGAATTATTCTGGTTTCGAGTCTCTTTAAAATTTTCTTTAATTCCGCATTTATTCTCTCAAACGCTCCTAGCGTCGCTTTTTTCATTCATAAATCCGGAAGGAAAATTTAACGTTCCTCTCAACGTGAGTATTGGGTTATTTTGGTTATGCCCAATGTTATTTGAGAAATTTTGTTTCTACAGCTGGAGCTGTAAACAAACGAATAAACGAATAAACACTGTGTTTATTCTGATTTTGTTTGTTTACCAACGAGGTAAAAACAAGGTTTGTGCTTTTGCTTAAATCTAAATTTTTTCATCTCTCCATTACTGTAGTTTCTTAGATAAATACCACGTTCTTTTTTAGATTTCTTGGTATCAAAGGTTACGCCTTTACTTCCTAATTCGTCAAAGTCTCGGAGCCATTCTAGACTGAGTAAGACATCGGATTTTAGGATAATTCCATAAGGTTCTAGATCGACCGTGATGGTTCCTTTTCGTTGTTTTTCTTGAATTAAAATATTTTCCTTCAATAAATTCTCCCCAATTACACCATTGGAAAAATCGTAGATATTAACTCGAAACAATAAACTATCTCCTTTGGCGTGGTTAAGTACGAAGTTGGCAGACTTGACATAGGTGGTCTTTTTTATTCCAAGGACGGCGCCAATTTCGGAACCTAATTGTGGCGAACCAAAACCAATAGCCAATCCTCTGGTTTTGTTTCGAACACCGATCATCACTTCTTCTTTTTCAAAAGCTTGCGAAGTAATTTCTACGGTTTCAAGATCATATTTTTTGGGTGACAAGACGATCACTTTAGAATCTTTAAATTCCGAAACAGATACCTTCACAGATTCAAATCCAATGGAAGAAAAACTAATTTCTTGAGCCTCTGAGTTGAGGGTTAGATTGAAATTTCCATGAAGGTCACTGACCGTTCCTTTAGATTGATTAACTACTCCAATGTTAACGTATGGAATTGGTTCTTTAGAAGTTTCATCAATCACACTTCCTTGGATGGTTTCTTGGGCGGTTAGTGATCCGATTAGAAATGAAATAGCAATTAGGAATTTTAAAGCTTTCATATCTGATTTTTGTTTTAGTAATAAGGGTTGGAGTTTGAAGATAAATTTATGGACTAAGGAAATATCATTTTGCTTCTTTCTTCTTGCTTCTTGCTCGCATCTGTTGCGACTGTTTTGCGGCGAGTAGCAAGAGATAAACGTGTTCAAGGCTACCTTATTTTTTTTGCACAAATTGAACATCCTAACTAGATTTAGAATTCTCTTTGGCAGTAATCGGCAATAGCCGAGAATCCTCCAGTGCCGCTGTACGATGTCCTAACGTTTTTAAGTATTCTTTATTTTGAGCAAAGGCCATAAATGCTTCGACTGATGGATGTTCTACTAGTAAAACTGCATCCCAAGTTTCTGTGGTTGGACCAATAAGAAAAGAGTTGGCCGCACCATAAAATAAAACACGGCTACCGATTTTTTCAATCGCTGGTTTGGTGTGTTTCATATATAATTTATAGGCGTCCTTTCCAGAAATTTCTACTGCTGGTTTTAAATGATCCAAGTCGGTATAATCAGCTTTCTCTTTAAATTTTAAAAGGTTAAGCATCACGACCGGTCCTTTGCCGATAAATTCTAAGTAGAATTGTTTTCCTGCTTCTTGTGTTACCTCCACATATCTTTCCATAGCATTTTTTTTGTTTGATAAACATTTGAATTCATTGATGAATTAAATATAGTAAATACTTTTTAATTATAGGTTTATCGTCACTTTATTGATTTCTTTTTCTAGTGCTAATGGATCGGCCGAGGCGTCAATGCAAATCGAAATATGTCCTCCTTCAATCGTCCGGACCAATTGAAAAAAATGTCCGTATTTAATCAGCACAAAGTCTAATCCTCCGCAATCAATATTTCCTCGTTGAGCAGCGATGGTTAGGATGGTTGGATTGACTAGTAGCTCTTCATATTTATCAGAATCTGATGAGCTGGAATCTGAGATATTGTTTTTTTGCCAACTGGTTAGGTGATTATTTTTATAAATGGCGATATATCGAATGGCATCGGAAATTGCGGAGATGTTTTTTAT
>CALGJS010000302.1 GCA_937927835.1 uncultured Saprospiraceae bacterium
ACATCCGCCATTCGTTCTTTCGCATCAATCGTTACGGCTTCAATATTTGAAATCTTTCCAGGTAAAACTAGATCGTACGTTAAGTTCGTCCAAGGCCAATCTGGGGCATAAGTCATTTTAGATCCATCCGTTGGCTGTGGTTTTTTTCCACGCATAATCACCATTGGAATATTGATTACTTCCTCCGTTCCATCTTGGTAAGAAACTGTTACATCCACTGGCATTGGCATCACACCAACCCGCTCTAATTTGACCACTACACCATTGTCTTTTTCTTCTATAGATTTTACACCATAATCAATTGTGTGGATCGTATTCACCATATATTCTCGGTACCAATCCAATTCTAATCCAGAAACTTTTTCCATAACACGGATAAAATCATTTGGATTCGGATGTTTAAATTTCCAAGTATCATAATAAGCCAATAAGCCTTTTTCGAAATTTTCCGTCCCCATAATATATTCTAGTTGAGCTAGAAATACATTTCCTTTTACGTAAGATCCAACTCCGTAAGCAGCGTTGGTCGTAAAGTGATCGGCGTGAACACTTAGCGGCTCTTCTGCGCCACTGCTAGAAAAATTAGCGTATCCTCGGAAGGAGCCAGCTTGTGGAAAATCAACCACTTCTTTTCCAGCAAAAGCAGGAACTTTAGTTTTTAAATAATTCATCACATCGTCACTTGCGTAGCTGGTAAAACCTTCGTCCATCCAAGCATATAAAGCTTCATTGGTTCCCATGATCATCTGGTACCAACTGTGCATTAATTCGTGAACAGAAACACCTACTAAACTTCCAAAACTACGCTCTCCAGTAATCAAGGTCGCCATTGGATATTCCATACCGCCGTCTCCACCTTGGATAAACGAATACTGCTCGTAAGGATACTTTCCGTATTTTTTATTGATGTAAGAAAAAGACTCATCCATCGCTTGTCCCAGCAATGGCCAGAGCTCTTCCGTCTTCTCATTTTTCTGATATAAAAAATGCATCATAGGACCATCTTTAGCCTGATGCTTGATATGCGTATAATCAGGATCGGCTGCCCAAACAAAATCGTGTACGTTGGGTGCTTTAAAATGCCAAGTCATTTTTTTGCCTTTTACCCGTTTTACTTTTTGACCTTCTTCTTCATATCCATAACCAATCTTTTCCGGATTCTGCAAGTATCCTGTTCCACCTAAAATATAGTCTTTATTGATTTTAATTCTTACATCAAAATCTCCCCAGACACCGTGAAATTCTCGACCTACATATGGATTAGAATGCCATCCTTGGTAATCATACTCACATAATTTTGGGTACCATTGAGACATCGAATAATCAATGCCTTCTTTATTATGTCGACCAGAACGACGGATCTGTACGGGTACTTGAGAATTGAATTCCATTTCAAAAGTTGCTGTACTATTCGCTGCGATTGGATCAGAAAGATGTACCTCTAGTATGGTTCCAACGATCTCATATTTAACTGGCTTGCCATTACAAGTAAGCTTGGTTACTTTATGATAGCCAATTTCTTCTGGTGATAATTTACTGATTCTTCCACCTACCCGCTGATCTGAATCTGCCAAAGCACGATTACGCATATCCATCATACTTCCTGGTTGGAAAGCATTGAAATAAAGATGGTAAAAAACTTTGTCTAATTCGTCAGGAGAGTTGTTGGTATACTCTATTTTTTGAGTACCGGTGAATTGATGTTTTTTAGTATCAAAATCAATTGCCATTTCATATTTGATGGCTTGTTGCCAACGCTCTGGCTGTGCCGTCATAAAACTTTGCAGCAAAAATAAGATCGCTGTTGTTAAAAGGATTTTACGCATTTTCTATTTTATTAGTAGTTATGTTAATTATTTTTCTTGCCATTTGCTTTTTGCTTTTTGCCATTTGCTATTTACCCACTTCAATCCTACCTACGACAGGCAGGCGCGATCGATTAAAACAAATAGACAATTGCGAAATGGGAATAGTATATATACAGCCTATATCATTCTAAAGGAAATTTTAACTCCTGATTCGAATTAATAGTTTTTTTATAAAAATCAAGTAATCAGATGCTCGTCCATTTGACTATCCGTTTCATTATTTTCCCAACGAGACCGAACTGGGCCATATAATTTCGACCAATCATTCCATCCATATCGACGAGCACAAAGGTAAATAAAAGCGGTTGCCAAAACATAAAAAACAGGAATCATAAAAGTCGTATTTACCTCTGTTACCCGAAAGACGGCGTCTGTTTGCAGTGCCGATCCCGTAAAAGTAACGAACGTAGCTCCGAAAATGTTATTTGCCGCATGAATTCCAAGTGCTAATTCCAGAGAATCGTCCATTAAGGTTAAGATTCCGAGAAATAGGCCCATTCCAATATAATAAGGCATCATCAGCATCAAACCAAATTCTTTTATTTCAGGATTGGCAAGATGCATGGCACCAAATCCAATAGAGGTCAGAACCAAAGCAATGAGCCTAGAATTGGTTGCCAATCCAAGCCCTTGCATCAGATATCCTCTAAAAAGTATTTCCTCAAAGGAGGTCTGCATCGGCATGATTAACAAAGCAATGGCGACCAAAGGCAGCCAAGTTTTCCAATTAAATTGGAATATATAGGTCTCTGGAGAGACAAAATAAGAGACCAATTCTAATGTCGCAATCATCAAAAACCAAAGACCAAAGCCAAAGCCGACCCTCGACCAGCGAACATTCTGATAAGGGGTGATTAAGGATTTTAGGGAACGTTTATGAATCACGACAACCGCTAGCCAAAGTGCCATCAAACCGCCGACAAAGGATAAAAGTAAGAGAATAAAGCCTGAATTGGCATCCAAATTAATATCCGCAAAGTTGACATTCGCCGCAAATTCTTGTAGCGCAGTGTTTGACAATTCTCCATCTCGTTCCGTCAATTGAGCGGCAACGACAATCATAAAAGGTACTTGACCTAATAGGTAACCAAGAAAGACCAAAATCATCGTCAAGACATAGCGGACAAACTCCGCCAAACCTGATTCGTGAGATTTGTAGGCTGATTTGAAAAACATAATATTATTTTAGTATAGAAACAGTGGATTGAGGCTCTTTGAACAAAGGTAGGAAAATTTTGATGTGCGGATTTGTTGATGTGCGAATTTATTGATTTATAGATCTGCTGATTTGTAGTTTAAAGATACCTTGGTGGGAAAAATTGAGGTAATAGAAGGGTTTTTCTTGTTTTTCAAACGCAA
>CALGJS010000303.1 GCA_937927835.1 uncultured Saprospiraceae bacterium
AATCTTTTGGAAAAGTAATTTTATCTAAACGAGATTGGTGAGGTGGTCCACTTTGATCGATGATGTTAAACGCAGTTTTTAATTGTTGCTGTGCTTTGAAAGGTTGTTCTATGGCAAGATAACAGCGAGCCATTTCTAATAGAATTTTAGGTTGGTACGTGATGGAAGCTCCTTTGTTTTCGAGAAAGCGGGTGGCTACCTGATATTGTTTTAATGCTTGAGAATAGGCGTCTTTATATTGAAGGATGGTCGCTTTGGTTTTAAGTGCTTTTCCGTGGATTGCGGCAGTTTTGCTATTCGTGTTTTTTATAGATGTTAGAGCAGAATCAATCTCTATTAAAGCTTGATCCAAATCTCCTAAGGCTAAGTAATTATCAGCTATTAAAACATATAAATCTTTAAGTTCTTCTTTTTGGTAAATATCTATTTCTCTCAGTTTTAATGTATTAAATTGTTCTTTTGCTTTTAGAAAAAAAATAAGAGATTTGTTAGGGTCAATAGGACGATATGTTTTGGCGAGATAGATGTAATCAATCCCGAGATACTCACTAATAGGGCCTTTGGAATCCATATCTAATTCGATGGTTTTTTCGATCAATAATCTAGCTTTGCTTAATTCGTTTTGATCAAGATATAGGTTTGATAAATTGGTGTAAAGAGCGCTTAAATAAGTTTTATTAATGTTGGTAGAAGAAGTATCTGCAATGAGTATACCTTGATTATAGAATTTTATTGCCTGATCTATTTCATAAAGTTGATGGTAATAGTCTCCTAAAATTCTGAATCCATCCATCCTTTCACTATTGTCTAGAGGATCGTTTGAACTAACAATATTGTAGATTGACTGTATGTAAATTTTATTGGTTGGTGAGTCAAATTTCTCAGAAGATAGATCTAAGAGAATTGCACAGCTTATAAAATGGCTTTCATAGAAACGCGGCTTATCAATGGTGTATTGATAGAGTTTTTTTCCATAGAGCAGGAGAGAGTCTACATGTTTATTTTTACTAAGATAATACTCAATGGTCGAATCACGCTCTTGAGCGCAGAGATTAAAGAAAGGGATCATCATCAATACCCCTAGCAGAAAGGCTGGAAAGCAATTGTTTTTTCTCATAGTTGAATGTATGCAAATCTAAGATAGTCATTGTTAAGGATAAATTATAATTTTGAGGAGTTTTCTAAAATTTATCTTCTTTACTTTTGGGCAGTTGGTGACATAATTTTTTTCTTTAAAAAAGTAAAAAAGCAACAAAATTAGGCGGTAAACCGTAAATAAATTTGTTAATTTGTGACAGCGTTTATCACCTAAGTACCTTTATGAAGAATTTAATTGAAATTTCCAAAATCGTTACAAAGAAGAAAGTTAAGAAAATCGAGATTTTCGATGATCATTCTTTAAAGCATAAGGGAAGCAAGTTCAATGAATTTTATGAAGCATTGATGCTCGGTAAGTTCAAAAATGACCGAGATGCAGCTACTTATCTCTACAGTTGTAGTCCAACGGATGATAAATATCGGCAGCTAAAATCTCGTTTTCGAAAGCGATTACTCAATACGCTTTTCTTTTTGGATGTAAATTTACCTTCTTCTTCGGGATATGATCGAGCTTATTTTTCTTGCAATAAAGACTGGACGCTGGTTAAAATTCTATTGAGTAACAACGCTCCTCACACCGCTGCTGCACTTGCTCGACAGATTTTGACGATTGCGCTTAAGTTTAAATTTGCAGATGTAATTGTTAATTGTGCTCGTATTTTAAGAAAATACGCGGCCGATACGGACAATATCAAAAATTACGAAATTTATGATCAGCATAGCAAGCAGTTTCAAAATGTACTAGATGCAGAGATTCGCTCCGAAGAACTTTATCAGCGAGTGTATATGAATTATCATCGACCACACGCTAAGACCGAAGAGCTCAAAGAACGAATCGATACCTATTGTGAAGCCTTAGTAGGTTTATCGGAAATTTATGATAGTCCGATCGTACTCTATAATATGTATTTGGTTTGGGCGTACCGTTATGAAATGCTTCATGACTATCAAAATATGCTAGAAGTATGTACCAAAGCGGAAAAATATATAGAAGACAATCCTCGATTTTATCAAAATGAAAAGCTAGCTACCTTTCAGTTAAAGAAAATGTCTGCTTATCTACATCTAAGAGATTGGAAAAATGGAAAAATCAATGCAGAGAAATGTCTTGGGTCTTTCCCGGTAGGTAGTGATACTTGGTTTGATTTTATGGAGTATTATTTATTGCTTGCCTTGCATACAGATAATTTCTTGAATGCTATTGCGATCTATAATGATGCTACTGGAAATAATCAATTTAAGAAATTAGGTCAATTGCAGAGAGAAAAGTGGAAGATTTATAATTATTATCTCAATTATTTGATCGACAGTATGGGAGCGGAAAACCCTATTATGTTGGCGCAGCGTACAAAGGCTTTCCGATTGCAGCGATTCCTCAGCAATCCGATTCTATATAGTAAGGATCAACGAATTTTTACAGTGCTGGTGATCATGGCGCAGATTTTATTTTTATTAGAAAAGAAGAGTTATAATGCAGTTTCTGAAAGAATAGATCGTCTTAAGTCTTATGCAAATCGTCAACTAAAAAAGGACGAGTATTACCGAGTCAATCAGTTTATTCGTTTATTACAACAGTTGCCTAAGGCGGATTATAATTCATCTTATTTAACCAATACGGAAAAATACTACGATCGTCTAATCGAAACACCTTTCCGCTATCGAGGTTTTATCCTTGAATTAGAAATCATTCCTTACGAGAAATTATGGAATATGCTTTTAGCTAGACTTTAGTCAAATTCAAAAAAGAGGAAGGTTGTTTCTAGTGAAAATAATCTACGGCACTAGATCTAGAATAACGCAAAAATAATTTTACCAGAAAAACACGATAAAACTGTTTGATTTTGCGCTTGCTCTTGAAAAGAGGTAGGAAATATTTCAACTCAACTGATTTTTAAATAAGATCTTTTAAACGAAACTGAAAGACTTTTCGCACATCGTTTCTCTTTACAATTATTTTTATTTTTTTACCAACTCTGCCTTTAAGTTTTCTGTTGATGGTCGGCAAATCCATAAAAAACTTAGGAAGACCGCCGATTCTGATAAGTCGATCGCCAGGTAATAATCCAGCTTTAGCAGCTGGAGAATTAGGAACAATATCTCTGATTTCGTATTTATCCAAATTTTGTCCACTCGCAATCGTCACAATACCACTACGATCATACGAGAATTTCCGATTATACTTTTTTCTAGGCTTGAGATACATCATGGATCGATGATAATCAATCATAACCATAAAACGGCTTAATAATCCATTACCGATGATTCCATCCCGAGAGACTACAAGTGCGGAGTCAGGACTCGCATTTGGTAGTTCTTGAAAATTAGTAATGACATCCGAAAAAGAGAAAGGATCTAAATCTAGTTTTTTGATTCTACCTAAATATCCTTCCATAAAACCTCCCAAACCCATCCCAATATTTCCAGTAACCGTGGTAGTCGGAAGTTTAAAATCTGGATGTGTATTCGTATATAGAAGTAAAGATAATCCCGCTCCTGTATCGACTAAAAATTTAGCTGGAATCGTAATAGAATCTCGTAGATGTATTTCATTATCGATATATGGTTTTCCTGCCTTTATACTAATTGGATAGCCAACATATCCTTTTTCATCTATATTGGTGGCAGGATCTAAAAGCGTAATTATTCTCTTTTTATAATTTATTTTCACAGTAAAATGTCGGAAAAAATCTGCTCCTAAAATTCCATCTACTGGGACACCAGCATATTCCTCGAAATTAAAGTAATTCTTTTCTAGCACCAAAATATTCTGACTACGTGCAGTTACACTTGATACTGAAATATCAAGATCTTTCGCTAGATGCGCAATTAACATGGTTTTTAAATCTGCCCCAATTAACTTAAATTCTCGATCGTAATTTATTCCTAACAAATCAGTGAAATCCCTTTTAGCTAGAATAGTATATTCTGCTCCAGTATCAAAAATAAAAGTAAGCGGAATGAAATTATTAAGTCGAATATTAACAAGGATAAAATTATTTTTAAACTCAAATGGGATATCTATCCTTTTTTTATTACGCTCAAAAGAAAAGATATCCTGAGCAGGAAGCGTAGTAGGAAGGAAAACGACGAAAACTGCGAAGAGGTATTTTACCAAGGTTCCCATGTTCAGGTTAATTTAGACTTTTAAAATAATCATTATTTTTGGAACTTACCAAAAATTAACTCAATTGTTTTTTTACCAAAAACATCCCTCCAGACAAGCACTAAAGGTATCCATAAATCCTATAGAACAATAGAATAGTTTTGTAACTTTACCCTTAAAATGAAGATTATGAATCGTCTAGGTGGATATATATTTTTGATATTGGTTTTAATCGGTGCTGGCTGCAAAAATCCGCAAGAATCGAGCGTGCCTAAGACTTATGAGGTAGAAGCTACTCGTAACCCAGTATTGTTGGATCAATCTGTTAAGAAACTAACAGACGTGATTGTCCATGATATCTTTTCTCCTCCTGTTGCAAGTCGAAACTATGTTTACCCTTTGGTAGCTGCTTACGAAGTATTGAGACACGGATACCCGGAATACAAAACCTTAGCTGGACAACTGCGAGAATTAAAAACTACTCCTAAACCTGAAAATGACCAAGCCTATAATTTTGAAATCGCAGCGAATCATGCTTTTTTAAAAACAGCACAGAACTTTATTTTTTCAGAAAAGAAAATGGAAGACTTCAGAGACGAAGTCTATGCGAAGTATGCAGCGATGAATGTGCCAAAAGATATTTATGATCGATCTATTGCCTTTGGAGATGCGATGAGTGCGCACATTATGGAGTGGAGTGATGGCGATTTATATAAGCAAACTAGAACCTATCCTCGGTTTTCAGTAGAAGATGAACCAGGACGTTGGACGCCTACACCTCCAGCCTATATGGATGGTATCGAACCACACTGGAATAAGATTCGCCCTATGGTATTAGATTCCGCTCGACAATTTCAGCCTTTGCCTCCAACTAAATATGATATGAAGAAAGGAAGTCAGTTTTATAAAGAACTAATGGAAGTATATGAGGTAGTGAAAAATGCGAATGAAGAGCAAATTGAAATAGCGAGTTTTTGGGATTGCAATCCCTATGTGAGTCACACGGTAGGACATGTGATGTATGCGACGAAAAAAATTACGCCTGGTGGTCATTGGATCGGAATTACGCGAACGGCTACTCGTCAAGCAAACTTAGACATGATGGCTTCAACCGAAATTTATACAAAGGTGGCCATTGCACTTTTTGATGGTTTTATTAGTTGTTGGGATGAAAAATATAATAGTAAGTTGATCCGTCCTGAAACGGTCATCAATGGTAGTTTCGACGAGTCTTGGTTACCGCTTTTACAAACGCCACCTTTCCCTGAACATACTAGTGGGCATTCTGTTATCTCTACCGCAGCAGCGGTCGTATTGACGGATAAGTTTGGTGACAAATTTTCTTTTGTAGATAGTACAGAAGTAGAATATGGGTTGCCACCACGCTCTTTTGATTCTTTCTTAGGTGCTTCTGATGAAGCAGCGATTAGTCGATTATATGGTGGTATTCATTATCGGCCAGCGATCGAATATGGGGTAGACCAAGGAAGAAAAGTAGGGGAGTTTGTAGCTGAAAATTTAGAAATGAAATAATTATGCGAACCAGGGGTTGGAAATAAATATTTTAATCAAAGAAACATTATCTTCCAATTGAGTTTGGGATATTTTGCTATTTGCTATTTGCTATTTGCTATTTGCTATTTGCTATTGTTAATTAGAAATTTAACTCCTGATTAGCATTAAATATATAAATTCTATTTTAGTATAGCGTTTTTTATCTGACGGTGTTTGATCATGCTTGGTCAAACACCGTCCTTTTCTACCAATATGTCGATTACCAAAAATACAGATCCTGCTGGTTATATCCTTCCCGTTATTGTGTTGGCGCAGTTTTGTTGCACCTCACTTTGGTTTGCGAGTAATGGGGTGATGGATAATTTAATTGCCGATTTTAATTTATCAACAAAAGCTTTAGGAGGATTGACTTCGGCGGTCCAATTTGGATTTATTAGTGGC
>CALGJS010000304.1 GCA_937927835.1 uncultured Saprospiraceae bacterium
TTAATTAAATCTGGAACGACCCAATCTACGACATGAGAAGGGATTGAAAAACCAACACCAGCATAAGCACCAGAGGGGCTAAAAATGGCGGTATTCACGCCAATCAATTTTCCTTGAGAATCCAATAAAGGTCCACCAGAATTACCGGGATTGATGGCTGCATCTGTCTGAATTACATCGCGGATTGGCACTTTACCTACCGATTCAATCTCCCGACCTAACGCACTAATAATTCCAGTCGTTAAGGTCTGATCTAATCCAAATGGATTGCCAATCGCGAAGACGGATTGTCCTACTCTTAGGTTATCAGACGCACCAACTGGAATGGGTTGTAATTCCATATTCTCGGCTTCAATTCGGAGTACGGCTAAATCTTTTTCAGGAGCTGCACCGACCAACGTAGCAGGATAAGTTGTTTGATCTGAAAAGGTAACCGTGGCTCTATCTGCTCCTTGGATTACGTGGTAGTTGGTGATGATATGTCCTGATTCGTCCCAGACAAAACCAGAGCCGCTACCTCGAGGAATCTCACTAACATTACGTGACCAATAATCTCGTCGGACATTGGAAGTAGTAATAAATACGACCGAAGGTGCGGCGCGTTCAAAAAGGTTGATCGTCGCTACTTCATGATCGGTGAAGCGGTCGTTGGGATCAACGGTATTCGAGGTGGTGCTACCAGAATTATCTTTTGGGGTAATTAGGTTTTGGTTCTCAGTGGGAGCAGATTCACCTGTCCGATTTTGCCAAGAGGTTCCGATAAAAAATCCGGATACTAATAGCAAGATTCCGATTAAGGTTTTTAGTATGTTTTTCATTAATTATTAATTTGTTGATTAAACAAATATAGGAAAAGTCCAGTTTTAGAAAATTGGAATTTTAACAGATTTTTTAGTCTACAAAAATGCAATTGTCTTCGATAGATATTATGTTGGTAAAATTATATTGTTCGCTGAGTGGTTTTGAAAAGTCTATCGACTGATCCATTTCAGAAACGATTTCTAAGGTGGCATTGGTATATTTGCATCCAACAATCTGCGTTCGATCTTGGGTTGGGACGTAGAAAATTTTCTCTTGATTTTGTTGGGTTAAAACGGAGAGACAGAGATTCCGGTCTCCATAACCGTGATTGCTGTACTGACTTAACTCATCTAAGACGGTCAGTTCACCTGGTTGTATTTTTGCTATTTTTAGAATGCCGCCAATATGTGGTGTTTGAATCCAAACCAATTCTATCACGCCGTCATTATCTAAGTCATTAATGGTTACCAGATTTAGCCAACGACTGGCCAGTCCAATTTCAGGAACATAAGCATATTCTTCTAATTGATTATTAACGATTTTATAGATCAGGATTCCTGCGCCTTGGGTAACTTCTGTTCGGATGGTAATGATTTCTAAATTTCCATCTTGATCTACATCGAATAGTCGAGGTCGAATATCTTCAAACACATAGTTCTCCGATAATTCTAATTCATAAAAAACACTATCGACCACCACAACCAAACCTCCTCCTTCCACCCCATCGCCCATCACTCGATGATTATATCTTTCTGTAGGATTAGTATATGCCGCATAGACCTGTTTATCTCGGCTGATAGAGATGGCTTGCTCTGGAAGTTGGGTGTAATTTTCATTAAGCTGTTCCAATATGGTTACTCCTGAATTGGGAGGAGGGTCAAGCATTGGAGCACTTTCTTTACTGCAAGCAGAAAGCAGAAGTAAAACAGTTGCCAAACTTATTTTTATTACGAAATTGTTTTTTTTTAGCATTGATAAAATTAATTTTGAATAAAACAGTCAAATAGTTTAAAGATAATCATTGTGGTTGTTTCTTCTCAAAAAGAATACATTGAGTTAAATTATAATTTGTCGTCCGAAAGATGTTTCCAATAATTTACTGATAAAAATACAAAAATAGATGGATTAGGGTATCAATTTTGAGTTAAGCTAACTAGTCTAAAATTATCGATGGCTAAACTATCGATGGTTAAGCATTGACTTAGAAGCTATTTAAAAATAATATACGATAATGAATATTCTTAATTAGCTTCCTTATTATTAAACAACTATTTTAAATTCAAAAAAATGACTTTTAAAAACCTTTTATTTGCTGGACTTTTCATGCTTGCTTTTACTGCGTGTAAAGATGATGATGATACACAAGCAACAGAACAATTAGAACTAAATCTTTCTGGTTTAGAAGATTTGGGTAGTGATTATACTTACGAAGGTTGGATTATCGTAGATGGTTCACCCGTAACTACTGGAACTTTTGATGTAGATGCCAACGGAGCTTTAAGTAAAACTTCTTTTGAGGTAGATGCAGCAGATTTGGAAAGTGCGACTACGTTTGTTTTGACGATTGAACCAAAACCAGATAGTGATCCTGCACCTAGTGATGTTCATATTTTGGCTGGTGATTTTGCAGGTACTTCTGCTAACTTAACGGTTGGTCATGGAGCAGCATTGGGGAGCGATTTTACGGCTGCTACTGGTACTTATATTTTAGCAACACCTACGGACGGAATGGGAAATAACGAAAGAAGTGGTCTTTGGTTTTTAGATCCTATGGCAGGTCCTGGAGCTGGACTAGATTTACCTACTTTACCTGCTGGATGGAAATATGAAGGTTGGGCAGTAATTAATGGAATGCCTATTTCGACTGGAACATTTACGGATGCTGCGGCGGCTGACGATGCTGCTCCTTTTAGTGGAGCAATGCCTGGCCCTCCTTTTCCAGGAGAAGATTTTCTTGGTAATGCACCTGCTGGATTAGATTTTCCAGCTGAGTTGAGAGGAGCAACCGCTGTTATCTCTATTGAACCAAGTCCCGATAATAGTCCTGCACCGTTTTTACTAAAACCTTTAGTAAGTCCTATTGATGCTTCGGCTGCCGACCACACCCCTTTTCAAATGGGTAATAATGCAACGGCAACAAATCCAACTGGAACGGTAACAAAATAAAGAAAGAAAAAAATTGATTTCTTAAAAGTCTCTTTACCTCTTTTGGTAAAGAGACTTTTTTATCTATCATTTATAAATACATATGCGAGAATCAGGAGTTAAATTTCCATTTAATAATAAAAAAGGGATTTGGTAAATGCTTCTTGCCGCTTACTTCTTAAAAACAATTTAGATCTTCTTGCGAATCAATATTCTCATCATAAATACCATTCACTATATCATATTGAATCGGGAAAGCACAATCATCTATTCTGTCTGGTCTTGGAACATTCAGCGGTTCTTCGCAAGGAAGTGAACAAATTGATCCGTTTACGCGCATGGTCACATTATCTACAGAAGTTACCACTAAATAATATAAATACTGAGTAGCAGCTACGGTGTCCGCAACTATTCCATCAAAACCATTTTCGGGGGTAATTTCAGTCATCTCTGTTTCCTCAAAAAGGATATCTCCTGTGAATTGATTAAAAATAGTAAAGGTATCAATCTTCAAAATATTAGAATCTGCTGAAACTTGGAAAACATCATTAATTCCATTTCCATCTGGCGTAAACATCGTTGGTACGTAAATACTTCCTGAACCAATATTTAGTTGTACCGGCTCCGTTATACAACAGCCAGTTAAGTAATCTTCAGGTGCTAAGTCAACATCTTGAGAAGTCGCAAAAAAGGCAAAGGTTGTTAACAAAAACAAACTTTGTGTTGCCATTTTTTGAAAATTTATAGTTGGTAATTTTATTTCGAATTTTTCAATATTATCTAAGACATAAATAGATAATGGTAAAATCAGAAAAGCAATAAAATCGGTATAGTCCACTACTCTACCCATATTATAGAATCCTACAGAATTGAAACTATCTATAAAAAATTGGGAAAGCGGTGATTTCCAAAAAATAAAAAATACGATGGTAAATAAAACGGATTTTTTAGTAGAGATTGGGAAAAGATATTTTAGAAACATCGGTAGAATGAGCAATCCAGCCACGTCAGACAACTTGCCTGTAAACCAGTTTCCGTATGCGGCTTTTAGAACGTGATCGTTGAGCATTAAAAGAAATAATCCAAGAAGGAAGATATAGTTGAAGAGATATTTATTTTTCATGTTTTGGGTTTTATTGTTCTATGTTTTGGTTTGTATTTAAATATTTTTCTTATATGGGCAGCGTAACACCAGGGAGTGTTCAGTAAAGTGTGTCATCTTTGTCGTATTAGCATTGCGTAATACGAAACTGATTAACCAATCAACTAATTAACATTAACTTATATATATAAAATGTTTACTATGTGGTTTAAGTTAATTATCTAGACACAGTTAATTGAACACCCCCAGTTACCCTTTGATCTTTGCAGTAAATTATTATAAAATCTAAGTCCTTTTTTATTAACTTTAAACAGCTTCCATAACTAAAAGAAAGGATAGTCCGTAAGTGAAAAGATAAAAAACTACAACGTCAACAATCCCATCTCTCTTACTTTCTGCATCTCTTCACCATACCAAAAGCTAAGAAAGTCATTAAACGAATCAGTGTATTTTTTTTCCAAATTACCATAGGTTATCACCGTTTCAGCATCGGTGGTGATCTGTTTTAGTAAAGTACACAACCAATTTCCACGATGGGTATCTAGTATTATTTGAGTGCTGTTTGTTTGATTATGAAAAGATAGGATTACTTCGTTTTCTTTTTCGGTGATTATTGGTTGTGGGCCAATCCAAACTAATTTAGTGGAAGGTTTTAATTCATATTGTGTAGGATCTTCCAATGCTCGTTCGATAAAATCTGGTGATACTGTTGTCTCTGGAATTGGAAAATCAAACCAATCTTGCAATGGAAAATCAAACCCAATTTCGTGCATATAATTGAAGAGTGATTTTTTTAAACCAAAACTAAATTGATTGTGGTCAATACCTGTTTGATCGGTAAAAGCTACGTCGTTATTTGCAAAGGTAATTTCTGCCAATTCAGGAACAACACCATAGGCTGCTGGATCCATTCCGACCGGACTATGTGCCGTCAAAGCAAACTGATGCCAAAAGCCAGATTGTAAAACGCCCAACTCAAATAATTGCCGGACCATTTCTAAACTATCCACCGTTTCTTGAATGGTCTGAGTAGGGTAGGCATACATCAGATATGCGTGTACCATGATACCTGCCTCAGTAAAATTTCGGGTGACTTGTGCGACTTGTTCTACCGTCACGCCTTTTTGAATGAGTTCTAATAATCGATTGGAAGCAACTTCTAATCCACCCGAAACAGCAATGCATCCGGCTGCTTGCAAGAGCCGACAAAGATCAAAATTAAAACTCTTTTCAAAACGAATATTCGTCCACCAGCTGACCGTCAAACCTCTTTTTAGAATTTCTAACGCAAGTGCTCGCATCAACGCTGGAGGTGCCGCTTCGTCTACAAAATGAAAACCGCGTTCTCCCGTCTGTTCAATAATCGTCTCCATTCGATCGACCAATAACTTGGCCGCAACGGGTTGATAATTTCCAATATAATCTAAAGAAATGTCACAAAAAGTACACTTGCCCCAATAGCATCCATGCGCCATGGTTAATTTATTCCAACGGCCATCACTCCATAAACTATGCATCGGATTGGCAATTTCAATGACCGAAATATATTGATCCAATAATAGATCTGAATAATCTGGGGTTCCGTTTTTTTCTTGTGGATAATCTTTTCTGAGTGAGAAATTATTATACAATACTTCCGCCTCCGCCTTTCCAGCAGGCAGGTTTTCTAATAATAAAGTTCGTTTATAAAAATTAAAATCTGGATTACTAGCGGTTGGATTTTTGATATTAGAATATAATAACTCAATGGGTAACTCGCCGTCGTCTAAAGTGATATAATCGAAAAATTCAAAGACCCGAACATCCTTCACGGACCGTAATTCAGTATTCGGAAAACCACCACCCATCGCTACTTTTATTTCTGGATAGTTGGCCTTAATAAATTGAGCGCAACGAAAAGCACTATATAAATTTCCAGGAAAAGGAACAGAAAAACAGACTAGTTTTGGTTGAACTTTATCAAGCTTATTTTCTAAAATTGGTAAAGTCAATTCATCAATATAAGTAAGCGGATCAGATAGTTGTTGGTAGAGTTCATCAAACGAATTAGCACTCTGTCCGAGCCTTTCCGCATATCGACTAAATCCGAAATTTTCATCCACCGTTTCTTTAATAAAATCTGCGATGTCTTCTAAAAATAGGGTAGCGAGGTGCTTTGCTTTGTCTTGGATGCCCATATTCCCAAAGGCCCATTCCAAATCATCTGTCTGATCAAATCGACTGGCGCGGGGAAGTAAATTTCCAGCAGCAATCTGTCGGGCTAGATTAGG
>CALGJS010000305.1 GCA_937927835.1 uncultured Saprospiraceae bacterium
TTTCCAAGAATTAGATAAGCTTAAGATTACTGATTATGACTTAGTTCATTCCCAAAAATATGGAGTTGGTACTTTATTATTACTAATTTTTACTCATCCAATTTTTCTCCTCGGTTGGCTGACAAATGTTATTCCTTATGGCTTTGGACTCTTCTGTGGTTCCAAAACCAACGATGTAGAAACTCGAATGAGTGTGGTGATGGGAATGGCTTTTGGTTTTTATCTTTTTTATTACCCAATTATGCTATATCTTGGTTGGAGTTTTGGTGGTTGGCCTTTGTTTTTGGTGACTTTACTGATTCCTTTATTAGGATATTTAAGTGTCTTATATTTAGATGTAGCGCGTAGGTATTCAGGTGCGATGAAAGTACGAAAAGCCGCTCCTTCTAAAATCCAAAAACTACAAAAGATTCGAACATCCATTCTTCAAAAAATAGAATCATAGATTATGTTCGCTATTTTTTTTCTCCTACCATTACTTGGCTTAAGTGCAATATTATTCATTTTTTGGATGGTCACTGGAAAGCCAATAATATTGAAATCAATTCTATATTTTTGGGGATTTTTTTTTGCGTTAATGTTATTTGCTAGTTTTCTCAGTTGGATGAACGCTAAAACCGTATTAAAGCAAAAAGATTATTACGGAGAATATATCATTAATCGAAATTACTTTAAAGGTGTTCAAGCAGATTGGCAATACAATCACTTTCGATTTGAAATTACAAAACAAGATTCCATATTTTTCTATCAAACTGAAGGAGAAGAAATTATTAAAACTTATCGGGGAACTATTAGTACAAAAGCTCCTTATGGCTCCGCCCGATTGGTGCTTAATATGGAATTACCCAAACATCATATCCTTACCTACAATCCAACGACCTACAGAAGTGCATGGAGTTTTTACTTAGTATTATTTTCACCGAAGTACAATAATCTGTTTTTTAAAAAAGGTAGGTGGAAACCAATTGATTAAAAACCTTCGGCTCAACAACTCACTACTCAGCCACCATCGCAATCACCTTCATTTCAATTAATAAATTAGGGTGGGGTAGTTCCTTTACAGCCACGGTAGTTCGAGTAGGTCCTGTATGGTCAAAGAATTCACCATAGACTTCATTATAGCCTTTGAAATCTTCCATGTTGACTAGAAAAGTCGTTACATCCACTAGATTATCAATGCTAGCTCCGATGCTTTCTAACAAGGTATTTATATTTTGAATAACTACTTTTGTTTGCTTTTTGATATCTAGTGTTACGCTGCCATCTGGATGAATCTCAACACCTTCATGGCTGTTGTCAGGTCGACGGCTGCTCGTACCAGAAACAAAAATAAAATTGCCAACACGTTTGACATGAGGATATTTCCCAAGCGGAAGTGCTCGATCTTTTAGGGTTTTATTTTCTTGGTTCATAGTTTTTTATAAGATAAAATGTTTGTAAAATCCAATACGACAAAGTTAGGTTTTTTAAAATAGAGTTTTTGCATTTTTGAGCAACAACTTTAGTTTAGGTTGTGGAAATGAATTTCTATTAATTTGCTTATTTTTAACTAATAAATCAATTCTTTTCAGCTTTTTCTACTAAAAAAATTATCATGACTTTTGATATCCAAAAATCTATCGAAATTTTACAAAGAACCCCTTCTATTCTTGAATCGATTTTAACCGGATTATCTGACGAATGGCTAAGAAAACGAAGATCAATCAATTCCTATCGAAAAACTATTAAAAGAATTTCGAGCATTAAGATTGAAAAACATAAATCAACTGATTGCTTTTAATCTTAGTGAAGCCAAATTAGAGAAAGAAGGGATTCATCCTGAATTAGGAAAATCAAAATTAAGCGAACTTTTATCGACTTGGGTCGTTCTTGATTTAGGTCATATTTCTCAAATCTCTAGAGTGATGGCCAAACAATATAAAACCGAAGTTGGACCTTGGAAGCAATATCTTGGCATTCTAAATAAATAATAACTTTCTTCCTATTCCAACCACCAACAGTTTCTAAAAGTATAAATCCCAATGAAAGTAATATTATGACCGAACAAACAACTAAGAATGCCGTCATCACTGGCTACCGGAAATTGATCAACCAACGATACCAATATTCCGTACTCAAAAAAGAGCCAGACCTTCCAGAAACATTTGATGAAGAAAGAACTGCTCTTTTTAAATCTTATGCCTTGACTTATTTATATCCCACTGTCCAGCGTCGGAAAGAACTCGATGATGCATTTTTACAGCTAGACAACTATGTAAAAGATCCAGTCAAATTGATGAAGATGGTTTCTATGTCTAGTCGCCTAATTTTTAGATATGGAAGACATCTTCCTGGAATGCTGAAAGCAGGTTTAAAAGCCTTACGCTCTTTCAGAAAAGCCAATAATTTCGAAGAACAATTGACAAGAGAAGCCCTCCGATTAAATCTTCCTGCACCATTTAAAATTGCAGATATTAAAACCCTAATTAGTGCACTTTCGCTAGAAGAAATGACCGATTTTATTGAAAGCACTGAATCCTTATTTTCCATTCTTCATGATCGAAAATTAGTAGCCCGAATCATCACTGTGATCGGCTACCTCAAAGAACAAATGGAAAAACAACCCGAAACTTTTTCCAACACGGAAGTGGAAGCACTTACGCTTGGCCTTGAATTGATTCAAAAAGGAAACAACCTTTTCGATCTCTTAAACGAAAAAGAACAAAAGCAAATTTTCACGTTTGTTACCGCTAGAGAAAGACGATTTTTAGAAAGCTTG
>CALGJS010000306.1 GCA_937927835.1 uncultured Saprospiraceae bacterium
TGATTGAAAATTTCTGCCCAAATTTCATCTGCAATTTCACCTGATTCATTCAGATGCATTTTTTCATTAATAATTTCACCAAAAAAATGAATGCGTTGATCTGTACAAATCGTCAAAAAATAAAACCCATTTTGGCCATAATCCCAATTAGGGCGACGTGCCGATTTTATCCGATATTTATTTTTAAATTTTTCCATTTGATGTGTGTTTAATGTGATAGAAATATAATAATTTATTATTGAATGAATGGTGCAGACGTGATATTTTATTGGGTTGGTAATCGAATGAATGGAAATTTTGGATTGGGGGCAATGGTTGTGCGTTCGTTCGTCCGTCCGTAGAGGCGCGATTAATCGCGCCTCTACGGACGGACGAACGAACCGAACCGAACCGAACAAACGGAACGAAATAAAACCAAACAAAATGTGCAATGCAACGATCCGAAACGATACACAATGGAATAAAACCATACGCCCACCCCCTCAAAAATCCCCTATGAACCAAACGCCAAGGTAGCAGCCCATTAAAAACCAAAAAGAAAATTCTAACTGAGTAAAATGATATCCCACCAAAAACAACCAATCCTCCCATCCAAAATTTCCATATCTTTACCCTCTAGATAATAAAAGACCTATACCCTAATTTCAAAAAAACAAGAATAAAAAACCCATACCATGTCCAACCGTATTTCCATCCATATCGACCAACATGTTGCTGATGTCCGTCTGAATCGTCCTGAAAAAATGAATGCTTTGGACGAAGAAATGTTCCAAGCCATCATCGCAGCGGGAAAGACGTTGACGGAGAATGCAGACGTACGATGTGTCGTCCTCTCGGGCGAAGGAAAAGCTTTCTGCGCAGGACTCGACCTCTCCAACTTCGATTTCAACAATGCAGAAGGACTCGCCGGAAGTAAATTGCTAGAACGCACCCACGGAATCGCCAACAAATGGCAACAAGTCGCTTGGCAATGGCGAGCATTACCCGTTCCAGTCATTGGCGCCATCCACGGAGTAGCCTTCGGTGGTGGACTACAAATCATGCTCGGCGCCGATATTCGATACATCGCTCCTGACACCAAACTATCCATCATGGAAACTAAATGGGGCATCATCCCAGACATGGCAGGCACCCAAATTATGCGTCACTTAATCAGAGAAGATATTATAAAAGAACTCACTTACACCCACCGCGTTTTCTCCGGAACCGAAGCCGTCAAATATGGTTTCGCTACCCACACCTCCGATGATCCACACACCGCTGCCATGACCCTCGCCCGCGAGATCGCCAGTAAAAGCCCCGACGCCATCGTCACCGCCAAACGCGTCATCAACGCCGCACCTTACCTCAACCAAGCCGATGGCCTCCTACTCGAATCAAAAGCCCAACAAGATATTTTACTAAAAGAAAATCAATTAGAAGCCGTCTTCTCCGGCATGCAGAAACGCCCAGGGAAGTTTAAGAATTTCAGATGAGAGGAAGTTCTGAGTTCTGAGTTTTGAGTTTATCTAAGATTTAAACTAACTTTAAAATACTAAAGAAACTTTCAGATTTTAACTTTTGAACTTGCCCTTGAAGTTGAAATCTTCTACGTTAATAGATATACACGTTCGAGTATCTCTGCGTTTCTTTGCGCGACAAACAACAATAAAAGTTATACACGTTAAAGTGTCTTCCGTAACAAGTCCGGAACAAGTTCTGCGCCTTTGCGTCCTCTACGAGAAAACAACAGTAAAAGATATACACGTTACACGCCCAAGTGCCTAAACAAATCAACGATTCAACAATTCAACAAGCGAAGCGATTCAACGTTCAAACAACCCAATATCCTCCTCCTTCAACAACTGCATCATCACCGCATTATCCGACGGCCGCACCTTCCCTTTCACCGCCACGACCTGTCCCTTATACTCCTTCTCCGGATCAAAACTAAAATTAGCCAAATCTTTTTTAGCAATATAAAATGAGAAAATCTGGTTCGGGAATTTCTTATCCAAGTTAAACCATAAATTACCACTTCGACTATAACGCGTACTCACCACCGTTCCACAAACCGTGATCACTTTATTCGCTTTGGCATGTTGTTCCGCTTGCACGGTATTAAAATGTCCAGAAGGAAGACTCGGAGGATAGATCGGTTCAACGTCTCCTTTTTTAGTTTCCGGAAACCAGTGCGTTTTATCCAAACTTTTTTCGATCTCCGCTTCGTTCTTTATTTTGCTAAAAAAGTCAAGTCCTGTCGCCTCTTCTATTTCATCAATCGATTTAGCAAAAGAAATTAACGGATAAGTCACCTTTTGATTTGGCATTAAAAACCCAATCGCTTTTCCTTCTTTTAGATCTAAAATTACTTTAAAATACATTTCAGGAATGGCCAATTTATTGGTCGCTCGTTCCACGACTGGCAATCCTTCTTTTAAGATAGGTCCGGTGACAATATAAAGTTGACTCGTCGGATGATCCTGCACATAGCCTCGCATCGAACCTTCTAGTTCCGCCCAACTTTCTCGGTTAAATCCCGGCCGTTGAGGAGACATATTGGAATAAAAATAACTTTCAGACAACGCTTTTTTTGACCACCGAAAATCAGCAGAAGGCGCCAAATGTCCACGGTCAAAACCAAATCCATCATAGTCAAATTCGCCGTCCCCTTTAGGCGTTTTTAAAAAATAATCCTTCTCCTCCGCTGTCCCGGTAGTCACCAACGGATCTTCTCGAAAATCATTACTTCGATAAGCTGTTCCGGTAATCACATCCGGAGTTAAAATATGTGCCACCCATTTTGCCTGTTCATACGCTTCCGCATATTCCAAAAAGAGCGCACTATGTTTAATATAATTTTCAGAAGGCAACCCCACCGCTTCCAAGTCTCGATGAATTCGGCTTAACTTAACCGTTTCGACCTTTTCCGCCAATGATTCCTGTTGACGTTCTAAATCATTAATTTGACCTTCCAAGGCCTCAATTTGGGCATCCAATGACTGGCCAGAGAGTCCTAGCGTCACCAGTAATAGACTGGCTAAAATTGTTATCTTATACATAATATCACGAATTATTCGGTCTATGCTGAAAGAGCAATTAGAGCAAGTTTATCTCAAAGTTAAGCAAATCAACTATTAAACGAAAGGAGCTACTCCATTTGTATCCCGAATACGTTAATAAACGCTTAACCTAAACATAGACAACAAAACCAACCATAATCTCGTAAAGATCAAACATTTATAAAGCAACCTAAAACGTATAAACACGACCGCAGAGCGCGTCCCATATTTTTACAAAATAAAAACAATTCAACAATTCAACAATTCAACAAGCGCAGCGTTTCAACATTTAAAAAAAATAAATACCTTCGTAAAAAGATCTTCCATCATATGCCAACCTACCAGTCCTTCGAAACCGATCGTCTCCTCATCGAGCCACTCACCAAGGCAGACGCTCCTCATCTCCTAGCTTTGATGAACACCCCAAAATGGATCAAAAATATTGGGGACCGCAACGTCCATACCGTGGCGGATGCAGAAGCTTATATCGAAGAAAAAATTACCCCTCAATTTGAACGCTTAGGTTTTGGAAATTATAAAGTAACCCGAAAGTCAGACGGCCAATTCCTCGGCAACTGCGGCCTCTACGACCGACCAGGACTAGAAGGTGTAGACATCGGATTTGCTTTTCTACCAGCATTTGAAAAAAAAGGATATGCCTTTGAATCTGCCGAAAAATTAAGAGACGAAGGCTTTGGACAATTCGGGATAAAAACCATCTCCGCCATCACCATACCTTCCAATATCGCCTCTCAAAAACTAATAGAAAAATTAGGACTCACCTTTGTCAAAATGGTCAACCTTCCCAATGACGATGAAGAATTAATGTTCTACCAAATTCATAAAACAGCGTAATTATTCAAACATTCTAACACAACGAAAAGGCCATTAAGACTTGTTTGCTATAAAGACACAACCCATAATCCCGGAAGGATTACAGGTCTATAAACCTAACTGAACTCGCATACAAACGACCGCGTAGCGCGTCGCATATAAAAAATGATACGATAAAAACTTTGTGTCTTTGTGCCTTAGTAGCAATATTCTTCTCTCTTCAATCTCCCAAAAATCTTAATTTGCCTACCTTTACCCCATAAACAGCAAACCACCAACTATGTACCTATTAGGATTCGACCTCGGCAGCTCCTCCATCAAAGCAGCCCTTGTAAAAGCAGACACTGGCCAAACCATCGCGATGGCACAATATCCAGAAGTGGAAATGGAAATCATCGCCAAGCAACCCGGATGGGCAGAACAAGACCCTGAAATCTGGTGGAAAAATACTTGTCTTGTCACCCAAAAATTACTCCACCAAACAGAGATCGAAACTGCTCAAATTCAAAGTATTGGTATCGCCTATCAAATGCATGGATTAGTTTTGATTGATAAAAACCAAAAAGTGCTTCGACCTTCCATCATCTGGTGTGACAGTAGAGCCGTTGAAATTGGGAATCGAGCATTCCAAGACTTGGGTAAAGATAAATGTCTAAATCATCTACTTAATAGCCCCGGAAACTTTACTGCTTCAAAACTTAAATGGGTTCAAGAAAACGAGCCCGAAATTTACCAGCAAATAGATAAAATTTTATTACCTGGCGATTATCTCGCCATGAGATTATCAGGCAATGCCGTAACCACTATTTCTGGATTAAGTGAAGGCATCTTTTGGAATTTTTCTGAAAATAAAATTGCGGATTTTTTATTGGATTATTATAAAATTGACAAGGCACTTATTCCAACCCTTAAAGATACCTTTAGCGAGCAAGGTCGTGTATCCGAACAAGCTGCCTCCGTCACGGGACTCGCCACCGGAACCCCCATCACCTACCGAGCTGGCGACCAACCAAACAATGCCTTTTCACTCGGAGTCGTCCATCCAAATGAGGTAGCAGCAACCGGTGGAACTTCTGGTGTTATTTACGGCGTAGTAGATCGACCAGCCTATGATCCACTATCTAGAATCAATGGTTTTGCCCACGTTAATCATCATCCCGACCAACCTAGACTTGGACTACTCCTTTGTATCAATGGCGCAGGAATTCAGTACGCTTGGCTAAAAAAACAAATGGCTGATCCAGGTATTTCCTATGAAGAAATGGAACAACTAATGGAACCTATTCCTATCGGTGCAGATGGTTTACGAATCATCCCTTTTGGAAATGGAGCAGAAAGGATTTTAGCCAATCAAGAAACTGGAGCACAGGTCAATAACCTACAATTTAATCGCCACACCCAAGCACATTTTTTCCGTGCCGCATTAGAAGGAATCGCCTTTTCTTTTGTTTATGGATTTAACGTATTAAAAAAATCAGGACTCAAACCAGATGTTATTAAAGTAGGAAATGACAATCTTTTTCAATCAAAAATATTTTCAGAAACCATTACAAATCTACTAGGTTGTCGATTGGAAATAATTAAAACAAACGGTGCCGCTGGCGCAGCAAAAGGAAGTGGAATCGGTAGCGGATATTATAAAAATTTCGAAGAAGCCGTCAGCAAAAACGAAGTAGAAAAAACCTATCACCCCAATCCAGAAAAAACAACCTACCTAACCGCCTACCAAGCCTGGGAAAAAGATCTAGAAAAATTGATTCAATAAATAATTTAATTTCTTTGTGGCTTAGGGTCTTCGTGGCTATAAAATATTCTAAAGAACCTTCACC
>CALGJS010000307.1 GCA_937927835.1 uncultured Saprospiraceae bacterium
TATTGGGACTGAATTTGGTATTTATTTTTCTCCAAATGGTGGGGATAAATGGATCAAATTGAAAGGAGGCGTTCCTACGATTTCTTTTCGAGACCTCGCTATTCAACGTAGAGAAAATGATTTAGTCGGTGCTTCTTTTGGTCGTAGTTTTTATGTGTTTGATGACATCAGTGTCTTACGAGAAATAAGCGACGAAGCGCTCGCGGACGAAGCCACTTTATTTTCAACGCGAAAAGCTTGGTGGTATGTTCCTCGTCCGCATTTAGGATTTGATGGACCTCGTGGTAGTCAAGGAGCGGATCATTTTGTAGCGGATAATCCTCCATTTGGTGCGGTGCTCACTTATTATTTAAAAGAAGATTTAAAATCAAAAAAAGCCATTCGTCAAGCAAAAGAAAAAACCGAAAAAGGCGATATTCCTTTTCCGGGATGGACGGCCATCGAAGCGGAACGAATGGAAAACCCACCAAAGGTTTGGATTGCCATCAAGGATCAACAAGGCAATTTTATTCGTCGTGTTGAGGCTTCTACGAAAAAAGGATTTCATCGAGTCGCTTGGGATTTAAGATATCCTGCTCCGAATGCGCTTTCTCTTGCGCCGCCACCTCCAGCCATGTTTGGTGGTGCACCGGCAGGACTAATGGTTGCGCCGGGTAAATATACTGCTACGCTATTTCAACAAGTAGATGGGGTTGTCAAAGAACTATCCAAGCCTATTGAGTTTGACGTGGTGCCATTACGAGACGGAGCGCTAAAAGGTGCGCCGCATACCGAAGTAGCCAGCTTCTGGCGAAAATATGAAGATGCCGTTCGCTCCCACTCTGCTACTCAAATGGCTTTGCGTAATGCCTTAGCCAAAGCAGAAAGAATGAAAGTAGCTTTACAAAATTCTCCTACGCCATCTGGTGATTTTGACAATAGATTACATAAAATTCGCACGACCCTTTTAGAAATTGAACAATCGCTCAACGGTCAGCAATCAAGAAATGAACCCGGTGAAAAAAATGATCCTATTATTGGTGATCGTTTATTTTCTCTACAAATTGGTATTGACCACTCTACTTACGGACCGACTTCTACGCAAAAAAATGGGTTAGTGATTATTAATAAGAAATTGAAAACGGTCAGGGTGGCATTGGAAAATGCGCGTGGAGCGTTGTCTGGTTTGGCGAAAGATCTGGTTAAGGCTGGCGGTCCTTGGGTGGAGGGGGAGGCGTTGCCGGAGTAAACGGTATGCTCGGATTAGGTGAAGAATTAGAAAAGAGGACATAATTATTTTAGAATAAAATCTAATTGAGATAAAGAGAATCTGTCATTCTTAAGTAATGGCAGATTCTTTTTTATTTCAAAAACTATTGTCAAAAAAACATAAAAAGGTATGAGTGCCGTTTGACAACAGGTAAGGCTAATAGATCAGAAAAAAATTAAATAGCTATAAACTATTTACATATTCAAATACGTTATTATAAAAATATTTATTCACCAAAAAACAAAATCATGGAAATATTTGTTGCAGCTGCTTTTCTATACAAATCTTATAGAATCATAATAAAGGGTGATAATCATCCTAGAACTAATCAAACTAATACCAGATATAATAGAAGAAAAAGAAGATAGATTGACTTTATAGTAATATAGAAAGGTGTAAGTTGTGGTGTTATTGTAGAAGGCATTTTGTGTGCTGTTAGTCTTGCAATGCTTAGATCTCAAATCGTTTATACATGATCCCGTAGGGCATCACATATTTTTGGTTCTCCATTTACATGCGATCGCCTACGGGATCGAATTTCAGGTACTATGCTATTTATGCGTTTCTCTGCTGTTAAACATTTTCATAAAAAAATGAGTTGACATTAACCTTGCTCTTCTCTTTGCCAGGTCTGCTCGTTCTCCAATAAAATTATTGTTAATCGTTTCGAACCATAATTGGAGCCATCTGCCAAAATGCATTTGGGTGATACTGCCCTCAGCAGCCTGATCCACCTCAATATGTACATGCGCAGGTTTACCTTTATATTTTGGGACAAACAATAAGTTGGTTTCCCAAAAGTCAGTCAAACGTTCTAAGTGCATTTCCCAATCATCAATTTGACGATTAAAAACTGGTCCGATCAAATCGTCTTTTCTGACTTTGCTGTAAAAAGTGCGAACCAGAAAGCTAATATGTTTTCTTGAATCAAGTTGTTGGTATTCCATAGATCGGGGCATTTAATAAAATTTGAATGTAATAAATTTAATAATTAGAAATTTTATAATACCCAAACAGTAATAATCCTACCTTCATAAATTCCATTGCCACATAATAAATGTGATGGTAACTCTTAGAGAGTTCCTGTCCACTGATCAAAAGATCCGCTCGTACGCCCAAAACAGGTAGCAACCAAAAAGTTTGAAGAGCGACCATGATGACAGGCAAACCTACTGCGAATAAGGAGGCCCATTCCAAACACTGATAATTAAAATAAAGCCAGACAATGAATACAATTGAAAAAACAATTTCAAATTTGTTGAGGGCTGAAAAAACTAATTTCCCAATTCCCAGTCCCAAAGGGACCGTAATATTGGGTGCTTGAAATTTTAGCGGTGCTTCCAAAAAGGAAATACCTATCAACATTCCAATCCAGATTCCCATGATTAGTAATATCAAAAATTTCATCCTTATTTTCATTTCTGCTTTTTGCGGTATATATAAATCAGACTTTACGGTCAGTGCAAATATAAGATAAAAAG
>CALGJS010000308.1 GCA_937927835.1 uncultured Saprospiraceae bacterium
ACATCATCCCAAAAAACAAATAAATCAAAACCGTCACCGCAACCAATCCAATACTCATCACCTTCGTATATCGCCACGGCTCCATCGCTACCGCTCCTACATCTTGAATACGGAAAGGCTCCGTAACTGGATAGCGTTGCGAAACCATCCACATCACCAAAATATTCAACACAAACTCAATTCCCCAGAGGTGAACAAAGTGTAAGTCTACCTCAATAATCAAATTCAAAATAATATAAAATAACAAACCGAAAACCAATCCTGCTTTCGCACCTTCCGCAGAAATTTTAGGAATAAACAACCCAGCAATAATCACCGAAGCCATCGGAATAAAAAAGATACCGTTAAGTTGTTGTAATAATTGATAAAGACCATCAGGTGCATTGGCCACAAAAGGTGCAATCCCAATCGCAAAAATCGCTAGCGTAGCTGAAACAATTTTTCCAATTCGTACCAACTTCTTTTCACTCGCATCCGGACTAAAATATTGTTGATAAATATCGAGACTAAAAACCGTCGCTGCACTATTTAATGCGGAATTAAACGTACTCAAAACAGCACCCACCACTACCGCTACAAAAAATCCAGTCATCCAAACAGGTAATACTTTTTTGATCAACATTGGATAAATTAAATCTGGTTCGTCGTAGTAGGTATTTCCAAAATAATAAAAACCAATAATCCCAGGCAGTACGATCACCAACGGAATTAAGATCTTTAACACTCCTGTAAACAACAATCCTTTTTGCGCTTCTTTCAAACTCACCGCGCCCAAGGCTCGTTGAATAATCGACTGGTGCATCGTCCAAAAATAAAGTTGATTAATCATCAGTCCTGTAAACAAAACAGAAAAAGGTAAAATCGAATCTCTTGATCCTGGACCGTAAGATGGTTCACTACTAATGACTGCAAACTTCTCAGGCACCTTGGCCATCAACAAGCGAATTCCTTCTGCAATACTACCCTCTCCAATATCCCAAAGCGCTAAAAATGGAACAGCTAATCCGGCCGCCAACAACCCAAAACCATTGATCGTATCCGTATGCGCAATCATTTTTAATCCACCAAAAATTGCATAGATACTTCCTAGAATACCAACCAACAAAATAGTAATAAACAATCCACTATCTCGACTCACACCCAACATATCTGAGATCCCAAACAAACTTTCAATATTCAACGCGCCCGTATACAAGACAATGGGTAATAAAGTGCTGACAAATGAAACAATCAACAAAAAGGCAATCGCCGTTCGCGTAAAACGATCAAATCTCTTTTCTAAAAACTCTGGGATCGTCGTCAACCCCATACTCAAATATTTAGGAATAAAATAAACAGCCGCAGCAATCAAAGCCAAGGCTGAAGTAACTTCCCACGCAATTATAATCGCCCCATTTTTATAAGCAGAGCCATTCATCCCCACTAAATGTTCGGTAGAAATATTGGTCAACAACATCGATCCTGCAATCACAAATCCAGTCAAACTTCGTCCTCCTAGAAAATATCCATCTTTACTATTGAGCTGATCTTTGCGAAGATTCCACGTAGCATAAGCCGCCACGAAACCGGTAAAAATAAGAAAGGATAGAAATTGTAACATGTTTTTTTGCTAAAGGTAGGGAATAATTAATAATGTTTTAAACTGCTTGCCGGCAAAGGCAGGTGAATAATTAATAATGCCGAACTATCGTGTTTATTTTCTAATAAATAAGTTTTTTAAAAACTATTCTGTTTACTAGATTTTCTTAAAAGTTAGAGGAAATTTGCTTTTGCTTTTGCTTTTGCTTTTGCTTTTGCTTTTGCTTTTGTAGTTGTAGTTGCTACCAACAAAAAAAACCAGCTCTTCCGAACTGGTTTCCTTTTTTATTTCAAACAAATAGCTCAGTCATTACACTTCGCTACCATATTGTTTTACGTAGTATTTCTGGTAAGCGCCGCTGGTTACATTATCCAACCATTCGCTATTACTTAGATACCATTCGGCCGTTTTACGTAAACCTTCCGTCGACTTGATGGTTGGTTCCCAGCCCAATTCGTTCATCAACTTTGACGCATCAATTGCGTAGCGACGATCGTGTCCTGGACGGTCTTTTACATAAGTAATCAATCCGGCACTTGATCCTTCATCACGATCCAATAGATCATCCATGATTTCACAAAGGGCGTGAATTAAATCAATATTTTTCCACTCGTTATTACCACCGATATTATAGGTCTCACCGTTGCGACCTTCATGATAAATTTTATCAATCGCAATGGCGTGATCTTCTACCCATAACCAATCACGGGTATATTTTCCGTCACCGTAAACCGGTAATGCCTTTTTGTTTTTAATATTATGAATAAACAATGGCAATAATTTTTCTGGGAACTGATAAGGTCCGTAATTATTACTACAGTTGCTCACTACGATGGGCATTCCGTAGGTGTGGTGATAAGCACGCACGAGGTGATCCGAACTTGCTTTTGAAGAAGAATACGGAGAACGAGGATCGTAAGAAGTTTCTTCTGTAAAGAATCCAGTCTCTCCTAAGGTTCCATAAACCTCATCGGTAGAAACATGGTAAAAACGTTTCCCTTCATAATCGCCCCAAGCTTTGCGAGCAGCGTTCAATAAGTTAACCGTTCCAATAATATTGGTTTTGATAAAAGACATCGGATCTTCGATAGAACGATCTACATGAGACTCTGCTGCAAGATGAATGACTCCATCAAAATTGTATTTTGCAAATAGCTCATCTAAAAATTTATCGTCTACGATATCGCCTTTAACGAAAGTATAATTATCCTTCTTTTCGACGTCTGTCAAATTTTCTAGATTACCTGCGTACGTCAATAAATCAAGATTAACAATATGATAATCAGGATATTTATTAACCAAAAGGCGAATTAAATGCGATCCAATAAAACCGGCACCGCCAGTAACAAGAATATGATGCATGATGATTGTGTTTTGAGTGATAAAGTTAGAGCGTTTCGAGTTAAATAGTTTTGAGTTGTTAAGTAACCTCAACAACTCAAAACCCTAAACTCAAAACTAATTAATCGTCTGTGTTGTCGGAACTACCGTTTTGAAGTACTCATAAGTTCTTCTCATTCCTTCTTCCCTAGAAACCTTTGGTTCCCAGCCTAACACTTCTTTTGCACGACTAATATCTGGTCTTCTTTTCTTAGGATCATCCTGTGGTAGTGGGTGATAAGTCAACGTTGCATCTGGATTTCCAACCATCGCCATCACTTCCTCCGCAAATTGTGTCATCGTAATCTCATGCGGATTTCCAACATTTACAGGCTGCGTATAATCACTCTGTAATAACCTATAAATTCCTTCAATCAAATCATCAACATAGCAGAAAGATCGTGTCTGACTACCGTCTCCGAAAATTGTTAAACCTTCTCCACGAATTGCTTGAGAGAAAAATGCTGGCATTACTCGACCATCATCGACTCGCATACGAGGACCATAGGTATTGAAAATACGAACGATACGGGTTTCTACACCATGGAAAGTATGATAAGCCATTGTAATCGCTTCTTGGAAACGCTTCGCTTCATCATAAACACCACGAGGTCCAATTGGATTTACATTACCCCAGTATTCTTCTGTTTGTGGATGTTGTAAAGGATCACCATATACTTCAGAAGTAGAAGCAATTAACATGCGAGCGCCTTTCGCTTTTGCAAGACCTAATAGATTATGTGTACCTAATGCCCCCACCTTCATGGTTTGAATAGGCATCTTTAGGTAATCAATCGGGCTAGCAGGCGAAGCAAAATGAAGGATATAATCCAAATCACCAGGAACGTGTACGAATTTACTTACATCATGGTGGTGAAACTCAAATTGTTCAAGAGGAAATAGATGTTCAATGTTTTTCATGTCACCTGTAATCAGGTTATCCATTCCCACTACGTGGCAACCCTCCTTGATAAAACGGTCACATAGATGTGAACCTAAAAATCCGGCAGCTCCGGTAATTAAAATCTTTTTCATTTTAGATGAATTTATGCTATGAAATTGAAAATTATTAAATGAAGTTGTTTAAGAATTCGAAAAGAAGACGAGAATTAGAGAAATTTGTTCAAATCGAGCCTCTTTTTTGAGTGCATAGCCGCGCTATGGACGAGAAAAAAGGCGATGAGTTGAATAATTTAATCAATTCGTAGTCAATTTTGGAGTTTTTAAAAAATTTCAACATTTGCTCAAAGATAGTGATAGTTACCGATTGGGACTATTTTCAGCTTAGACAAGTTGAAAAACCTAAAGGTAGTAAACTAAGAATGAGCTATTTACGTAATATGGCGAAAAATAGGCCAGTAATTAGATATTATTTCATTTGAACGAATAATTAATTTTTTCCAGTGATTGTTTACACACTATTTATTACGTTACAAATTTCTGGATGTTGCAGACTGGCTTTTAGGTTCGTAGAAAAGTTAAATTTTCAAGAATTATTTGGTGCAACAGGGGCCTTCAATGTATCTGTTTAGCCGAATACGATATTTTCTATTGACCTTCACTTTGACACCGCGCAAAAATACCATAAATTTGCTACATGCAAAAGAAAAGCCTTTACCTAATTCTCAGCCTATCGTTTCTATTTATCTGTATTTCAAATAGTTATAGTCAGGACGAACGCAAAAATATTGGAAACCTCATCGCCCTCAATTTTCAATTCGGAGCCGGAATACCCGGTGGAGACCTCGCTGATCGGTTTGGAACGACTTTAAGTGTCGGTACTGGTATGGATTTCATTACAGAAAAGAAGAACTTTATTTTTGGTTGGAAGGGTGATTTTCACTTTGGTAATGAAGTCAAAGAAAATATCTTGGGAGGATTAGCTCCCGAAGGATTTATTTTTGGAAATTCATTCTCAAGCGCCAATGAATTAAGACGAGCACAACGTGGATTTTATATTGGTGCGCATGTTGGTAAAATCTTCCCCTTGTCTTCTGAAAATAACCGCTCTGGCCTAAGGGTTACACTCGGTGCTGGTCTTTTACAACATAAAATCCGTCTTCAACAAGATCCTTCCAACTTCGTCAACCAAATCGGTGGTGACTACGCAAAAGGTTACGATCGACTAAGCAATGGGTTGGCACTACGACAGTTTGTTGGTTATCAACTACTAGGAAAAGATAAACTGGTCAACTTTACTTTTGGTCTAGAATTTATTCAGGGTTTTACCCAAAATCGACGCAGCTATAATTTTGATGAAATGCGCGCCGATACCGAAAAAAGAGTGGATCTGCTGATCGGTCTGAAAGTCGGCTGGACTCTACCCTTTTATGTTGGTGAGTCTACTGGGGAGATTTATTATTAGAAATAATTTAAAACACTTATTTTATTACCAAAGTGATTTTAAAATGTTTATCGTCATTCTTCCTTTAAGATTAATCTAGTACTGTCAGTGAGTGTGAAACCAACTATTCCATTTGGAACTTGAAAGGTTACGCTACTAATTAATTGATTTTCAACCTCTTCTCTAGTTTCTACATCAAACATTCTATCTATTTGAAATTCAATTAAATCATTGTAGGACTCTCCCGACTGACTGATTTGCTCTACCTCTGTTGTAACTATATGTAATGCTTCTTCATGATAAATATCCAAATTCACAGCTTCAATTATTGATCCCTCATCAGGTTGTATCAATTGAATTTTATAAAAAACATCATTTACCGCTGGGTTGTCTCCAGGAACTTCAAATTGATCATAAAAAAATCTCATTTGAAACCCTAATTCCTCTACCAAATAAGTGCTTGACCTATTAAAAAAACAACTAACACTCTCAGGAGACCCTGCCAACTGACATTCTCTGTAAGGTTCAGACTGACTAGTTTCAATTAGAGAAAAATGAATCTCATTTGATTGTTCATCTAAAAAAGTAAGATTTGGTCTTAAAGATTCATCAATTAAACTCCAATTACTAAGATCAAAATTAAATGCTTCACAGTCTCTACAGCTTTGGGGGTCACAACTTAGAATTGTGAAACAAAGCATTAAAATAAATATTGATTTAATTTTTAACATTATAATTTTCTTTATTCTTTTAGATAGAAAATCTAACAATACGCAATGCGGAGCGTCCTCTAAAATTTTTATAAATAAAAAAAAACTGAATAATAAGGGTCAAAATCCGCACATCCGCAGATCAAATAATCCACACATCTATTTAAACCGTATCGCCTCCACCGGACTCACTCTCGTAATCAAATAGGTAGGAATAATCAACACCAACACCGTCAATACCAAGGTGCCTAAGTTCAGCAGTAAGATCGTCCAAAGATTGATTTCAATGGGCGCAGTA
>CALGJS010000309.1 GCA_937927835.1 uncultured Saprospiraceae bacterium
GACGCCTCCTTTTAGATAAGTAGTCTCTACTCCATCCTCGATAAGTCCTTCCATTAGATCCGAACGATCTACAATTACTTGCTTACGTTCGGGCAGCGTATCTTGATCCACCGGTGTAGGTGTGACAGGTAAGGTCTGCTGCGCCAAAGTGGTAAAACTGGCACTCAGTAAAAACAAGAAAAGTATGAGTTTGAGATTATTCACTTATATATAACGTAAAAACGCGTTTTTTCTTTTTGATGCCGCAAATTTAATACATTACGGGAGTGTTCGTGCGCTGTGTCTAGTTAATTAACCTAAATCACAAAATAAAATTTATCATTTATAACCAATTGTTAATTAGTTGATCCTGCCTGCCGGCAGGCAGGTGGTTAATTAGCCTCTTCTTACGCAATACTAGCGCAACAAAAAACACAGATTATTGAACAACTATTGAACCCACATTATGCGATTCATTGTTTAAATGAAGTTTACACTAATAATAGTTTACAAAGTCAGCTCGTTTATAGCCATTACTCCAACGGAACTTCCAATTGCGACGCCCATACCGCCCATTCTGACGGCTACGACTAGTCGATCTTGTTGACGCTCTATAATGGGTTTCTTTTGTTCTCCTACGCCAAGTATCCCACTCCACCATCGATCAATCGTATATGGTATTCCGGGTAAAATAGTTGATTCCAGTAATCCTATAAGTGCTTTTTTAATTAATTGGTTTTCACCAAATTCACTCGTCTCTTCTTTCTTTAGATCTAGGTGACGTCCTCCACCCAAAAGAATTCGATTATCAATATTTCTAAAATAAAAATATCCACCTTCTCCATGAAAGGCTCCGTTAATTTTTAGTCCAGCAATTGGATTGGTAATCAATACCAAATTACGAGCAGGACAGATCGAAAGCTCTGGTAATAATTGACGAGCAAATCCATTGGTTGCTACGAGGACTCGATCTGCGTTAATTTCCCAATTATTATCTAATAAAACCGAGACTTGATTAGTTTGGATAGATAATTTTTCTACTGTTACGCCATTCATTATTTGAATATCCGCTTTACGAGTTAGGTCTACTAGTGTTCTCATCATCTTCCCTGTGTTGATCATTCCTTCCGCTTTATTCCAGATCAAGTGTTTGGTTTGGCCTAAATGAAACTTTTCAATGGCAGACGAATCTTCTTTAAAAACTGCCTTTTGCCCCGTAGCGGATTCCATCATTTCATTTAAGCGAGGTATGGCAGCGCGACACTGCTGATATAAATGGGTGTCTTTATCTCGAAAGACTTCATAATTTCCTACTCCTTGATAATTCATATGCTCATCTCCGACCAGTGCTCTTAGTCTCGCTAGCCCTTCCCATCTAGATTTAATCAAGTCGATCACCACTTGTTCTTCGTGATTCTCGAGATCAGCTAAGATTTCACTAATGCTACCAAAGCAAGCAAATCCTGCATTACGGGTACTACCTCCGGCAGCAATCGGACTTCGCTCTACGACTAAGATTTTAGCTGTTGGAAAACGGCGGCGATATTCTAGTGCAGCGGTTAATCCTACAATACCACTACCAATGATCAGTAAGTCTGGACGACCGATAAAACTAGTTTGTTCCCAGTAACTAAGATTTGGTGATGGCATCTTGAAGGTTGAGTTTTGAGTTTTGGGTTTTGAGTTCAAATATATGATGTCAGTATAGATTTCGCAAAGATAAAGGGTAGAATTCAATAAAATAGATTGATTCAGGTTTGAGGTCTTTTTTCTATCTTTGTATTCCATTAAAAATTAAAAAAATAATATAATATGATACAAAGAATTCAGACTTTATTTTTATTACTGGCCTCTGGCTCTGCCTTTTCGTTATTTGCGTTTCCTTTTGCAAAAGCGAAGGCAATGGCCCAATCTACTGTTTTTGCAGATGGTCTTTATAATTTACAAGACAATATTGGTTTATTGATACTCTTTTGTTTAGCTGGATTGTTAACCTTTGTTGGGATATTTTTATTTCGTAATCGAAAAACCCAATTATTGGTTAATCGTCTTGCGATTACTGCTAACATTATCGGGCTGGTCTTGGCTGTGGTTTTATTTATGAATGATAGCCAAAATATGACAGCAAATGTAACGCCGGATGATGGTGTGGGTGCTTATCTTCCTTTTGCGTTTTTGGTGTTTGCCTTTTTAGCGAATCATTTTATTAATAAAGATGAAAAGCTAGTTCAATCTATGGATCGATTGAGGTAGTAAGGTTTTTAGAATTAGTATTTAAATTTGATTTTTAGAATATCACTAGCAATATCGTTAGAATTGACCTAAGTTTTTTTGCTATTTGCCATTAGCTGTTTGCCCTCTTCAATCGTAATGAATAGGTAGTTATAAAGCTAAGTTTTAAGTTTTAAAAGTTCTAAATAAAAAAAATCCCGAAGAAAGCGAAATGCTTTTTTCGGGATTTTTTAATATTAATAATCTGTTGAAATTATTCACTCTTAGGTTTAGCCGAGTAATTTACTTTCAACTGATTAGATTTGCGTAATTGCGTTTTGATATCCTGAACGATACCCATAGTTACATCGCCATCTACTTTTAAAGAAGAAGTGATACGAGCTCTTTTGTTTTCCGCAACTTTAATTTTGTGCTTTTCCAAAAAGAGTGGAATATCATCAACTGTAGCAAACTTATCTCCGAGTTGTAGTCGAGGACTGGTACCATACTGTTCTTTGTATTGATCAGTAGGTCGACCAATATAGAGGTAATTTACCAGAGATTTCTCTTCCAACTTGGTTAGTTCAGAAGCTTGTGGCGTATTAACTTTTACCATCAGCGAGGAGTCTCTAAGAACTGTTACCACCATAAAGAAGAATAACAACATGAAGATGATATCCGGAAGCGATGCAGTGGAAATAGCAGGAGTTGACTTACCTCTTTTCTTACTAAATTTAGACATAAAAAATTAATTTTAAAATTAATAGGAAGTTTACTTTTCTTC
>CALGJS010000310.1 GCA_937927835.1 uncultured Saprospiraceae bacterium
CATGGTCGTTTTTCCCGTACCATTCTTCGCCACCATCGCAATCTTGTCTCCTTGACTGATCTGTAAATTTATATCCTTAAATAAGGTCTTTTCCCCGAAAGTTTTACTAACCTTTTCTAGTGTAAGATAATTCATTCTACAAAGGTAATTGTTTTTAGTGGACTAATGCCGGAGGCACTAAATTGTGGATTAGTTAATCGGTGGATTAGTCACGCATTACGCAATGCTAACGCAACCGTCACTGATTTCTCTCTTACGATTGTATTACCCAGTGTTTGACCAATCCACCGATTAACCGATACAAAAATCAATCAAGAGATAAATTCAAAAATTATTTCAACACATCAACGATTCAACGACAGGCCTGCCGACGCAGCAGTAAGGCAGGTTCAACGGACGTAGCGCCTCTGGAAGATCGGCAAAAAATCACAAAATTTTACCCTGACCCCAAGGGGAGATTTTGTGATTTTTTACCTTGCTTTGATCTGAGTGTTATGTGGTTAAACAAATCAACGATTAAACGATTAAACGAATCAACAGCGAAGCGCCTCACCCCCGTGCATCATGCAAGGCCACACTCGCCCCTACCCAATCCTTATCCTTATTATACTTCACCCCAACCATTTCTCCTTTACTGAGTCGAACGAGGTTGTTGACAACTACGGGACGTGGCGCACCCTTTTCCCAGACCATCAACATTCTAATTTCACATTTGGTAGGAACGTTCACCGTTTGAATTGCTGGCTGATAGTGTACTTTCTTTTGAAGCATAAAATGCTCAGGGTTGGTCACCTTTTCAATATCTTCTTTGGTTACATTGATAATTACACCGCTGCCGGAAAAAGAAAAAAGTGGTTTTAAAACATAGTTATGTAAATCGTCTGGAATCGTTTTTAGATCACTCAAAAAAGAACAATAAGGATTATATTTACTTTTGATAAGCGGCATGGCATGTTTACTGATTCGAGAAAACCAGTGCGGATGTCCAATAAATTCAGCGTTGACTTCGTCGTTTAAGGTATACTCTTTGACAAATTCTGGACGTCGTTCCAACTCATCAAAAATAACTCGATTGTATATTTTTTCAACACCAATCTTTTTACCTTGTTCATTGATATAGTATAAATCTTTACCAGATTTTTTTATATCACTGATACATTTAATGGGCGTTTTTATCGCTGCTTCGGTCGCATAAAAATCAATAGCGGTCGCTTGATTATGTGGATCAATTTCTAGTAAAATCACATTTTCAGGACGGCTATTACCAACGATTACTTTTCGTAATTTTTCAATATATCCCTCTCGATCTAATCCACCAAAAAACGAGGTATAATGAGACGGGATTTCATAAGCCTCTTTAAAAGATCGCGCTAATAATTCTTGAAAAAAATAAAGGGTTGGAAAACCTTGTATCTCGATGAGTTGTGGAATCAAACCTCCATTTCCATCATCACAAATTCCAAAATCCATTTGTAAAAAAGTAGTATGATCGTCTTCACCTGGCACCTCTTGTCCCGGTAAAATCGCTGCTTGAGATTTTTTCTTAAAATCTGGATCTAATAAAGTTTCGCTGATTTCTTCACAAGCTTCGAGGAGTTGCGCACGAAGCTGAGATGTCAGGAAGATAGGCGTTTCACTGATTCTAAAAGCCACTTCCTTTTGATAAGCGGTATTAATCAGTTCTTTTACTTTTGCGTATCGTTTCTGTGAAAAATGCTGATTGAATAATTGACGTTGGGAGGCGTGCACGGCGTGTGTTGTTTTGTGTTAAAATATTGGGCTAAACAGCAACCATTTCAAGGGTACGAATTGCTTCTTCCAAAAAATTAGGTAGAATGGTATCGTAGGTTAATGGAATGGCTAATGGATCATTTAAATCTTCCATCATTTGGTCAAATTTTTCTTGACCATGTTCTTCGATAATTGCGGCTTTGTTTTTAGGTTTGTTAAAATGAATCAACATTCCTTCAGGGTTCCCTTCAGGATGAAACTGCACTCCAAACATTTCTTCTGAAAATCGAACAGCCATGATCGCACGTTCGAGTGGAATATGAGGGCGAATTTTTTCAAGGGCCATTATCTTAGCACCCATTTTTAAAAACATATCATAATCCGGTTCTACTACCTGCCAAAGACGAAAATCCGCGGCACAGAAAACATCCGGCAATTCCTTAAAAAATCTTTCTTTTTTACCCGCTTGTGTTTTGTGAACCGGTGTGGTACCAAAAGAGCGAGATTTTCGTGGAAGCACTCGCGCTAAATCAAAATGATCACAAGCCATCTGAAAGGAATGACAAATAAAAAAGACAAACTTTTTCTGCTCTGTTTCTTGCAGATTAATTTCCCAGAGTTTATCAATTAGATCAAAAAGTCTTCTATTCCAAATACCATCTCCATCCAACGGGCTGCCAGGACCACCACTACTGATATACACATCATAGTCTGTACCTGGCAATTCAGCTTTGCCACGCACATCAAATACTTTCCACTCAAAATGATCCTGATAACGATCCACGATATTTTTGATAGCTCGCATACCTTGGTTGGCCTCACCATCATAGAGATCAAGAATCGCTAATTTGCTTTTTTTCATCTTTAAATATTTAATACGAATCAGGAGTTGAAAATAAATTTATGCATCAAAGAAACACCATCCTTTCATTGAGTTTGTGGTATTGCTGCTTCTTGCTGCTCGCTATTTGCTTCTTGCTTCCTGTATTCAATTCCAAAGATAAGTAAATTATGCACCAAGTTCTTGATCAAGCGAAGGACTTAGCCAAGTTTTACTTGCGTTTGGCCGTACCAGGCTTGACTTTTTTTCCTTGTACTCCTTGACGTAGAAAAGTTCCCCAAGTCAGGTTGTCTCCACCATTTTTATGCGCTTTGGCTTTTTCAATTGCCATATTAGCGGCATTTTCAACCACCCACTCAAAATTGGCCTCGCCAACAGAAGTAAGTTCCGCATCTGGCGCTGGATTACAAAAGTCAATCGCATATGGAATCCCATCTCTGATCGCTAACTCGACGGTATTAAAATCATATCCCAAAGAATGGTTGATCTTCAAGACAATATCCGTCATCTTCTTCAGCATCTTTTTTTCAATAGGCTTAGGATCAAGCACATATCGTAGGTGGTGAGGGTTTCGCGGTTCGTATTCCATGAAGTGGATGTATTTTCCACCAAGACAATAGATTCGATAGTATGCTTCAAATTGAATTTCTTCTTGTAGCATCATCACCAATTGTCCAGTTTCACCATGTGATTTCCAAAGATCTTCTTGATCTTTTAGTTTATAAACATTTTTCCAACCACCGCCAGAAAACGGTTTCATATACGCTGGAAATCCACCGATATAGTCAAATATTTTTTGCCAATCCAATGGATATTTCATATTCCGAAAGGAATTAGCATTCGTATCTGTAGGCATTTCATTAGAAGGTAAGAGTACCGTTTTAGGAACTGGTACACCTATTTTTTCCATCAAACAATTATTAAAAAACTTCTCATCGGCACTCCACCAAAAAGGATTGTTCAATACAGCCGTTCCATTTAATGCCGCATTTTTTAGATAAGAACGGTAAAAAGGTACGTCTTGTGAAATTCGATCAATAATAACTGCATAACCAGTATCTTCTCCTTGCATCAATTCTTCCGCATGTAATAATTCCGCTTTTACACCAGCAACATTTTTACTATTTACACGATCTACAAATGCTTGTGGAAAGGTATTTTCTTGTCCGAATAAGATTCCTATTTTTTTCATAATTATATGGATGTTTTCTGAAGATGTTTATAATCAGATGTTTTTTATGATTACGTAATTTTTAATTTTAAAATGAGTGAATGATAAATTTTGCTAGTTAGCCTGTTTGCTTGTTGGCTAGTTAGCTTTCTTCTAACGCAATTTACAAATGAGAGAAGCTAACTAGCAAACTGGCAAACCAGCCAACTAGCAAGAAATTATCGTCCTATAATTAAGCATGGATCGTACTTAGGTAATGTGGAAACATTTCACGCCAAGTGGGCCAATCGTGTTTTCTTTCGGGACGTAGATCTAGCCAATGGTCCATTCCTTTTTGTTTTAGAATACCAGATAATTTCAAGTTGGCGTCTTTACAGATATCCCAATCGGAAGTTCCGAGAATAATTTTCAATTTATATAAATGATCATTTTCTAAACCAGGTAAATAATCTACTGGATTATTAAAATATACATTGTCATTATAAAAACCATCGAGAAAAGTTTTGATATCAAAAGCACCACTCATTGTAAATAGATGGCTGACTAAGTCCGGATGTCGAAAAGCAAAATTAGCGGCATGGTATCCACCAAAACTAGCACCAGAGACAACAACTTTTCCAACACCAGTATTCCAACGTATTTTTTCAACGATCTCATCTTTTACCATTTGATCATACCAAATATGGTTTTCCACGCGCTTAGCAGGATGAACGCCTTTATTATACCAACTGTGTTTGTCAATACTATCTGGACAAAAAATTTGTATCAGACCTTCGTCAATAAACCATTTAGCGGATTCGATTAATTTAAAATCCTTACTCTCGTGATATCGTCCCATGGTGCTCGGAAACACAATCACCGGATATCCGCGATGACCAAATCGCAACATCTCAAAATCCATACTTAATGTCGGGGAATACCATTTCAAATAATCTTCCTGCATAGTTAGTTCATTTCGTTTTTAGTTATCGAATGTATTCGGGTAAAGATAAAATTATCCTTTTAAAATTCTTATTAAGAAATGAAAAATAAATAACTTGATCCAATTTGGTGCATCTTCTAGGCCTAGTCTTCGTTATTTTTATCAGCCAGCCAATGAGGATGACTTCAAAAAATGCCTTGACTAGGCCTAGAATATTTTCCCAATTGGGCTAACTTATTTAATTTTCATTCCTAATTTGCGGGTGAATTCTATATTTTTTAAATAAGAACGCGAATCAAGGTTTAACACTAAACCTACTAAACGAAGGAGGAGTATTTTTTCAAATTACTTATTTCATCAAAACTAGAGTGTATAATTAAATCTCAACTCCTGATTCACATTAAAATATTACACCCATGTATTTTATTACTAGAATGCTAAAATATTTCTGGAATTGGTTTAGCAAAAAAACAGAACCTACCACTGAAGTCCCACCTGTATCTAAGGAAATAACCACGGTAACAAAAAAAGTTTTTTCTAAACATCTAGATCGAGAAGTAACGGTTTATTTATATCTCCCTTCTAATTTTCCCATCACGAAGGAAGACTATCCAGTCTTGTTTTTACACGACGGTCAAGACTTAGAAAGAATGGACTTTACCAATCTTCTTTCCACTGCCTACCAAGAAAAATTACTAGATTTTCATTTAGTCGCAGGAATCGTTGCAGAAGATCGTATGCAGGAATATGGAACAGGTGTCATGGAAGACTATGCAGGTCGCGGCAACCGTTCTGCACAACATAACGACTTTATTCTCAAAGAATTATTGCCATTATTACAACAGGAATATCGGGCACGAAAAGGAGATTTTCAACATAGTGTAGCCGGGTTCTCTTTAGGTGGATTAGCTGCCATTTATCTAGCATGGAAACATCCAAAATATTTTCGTTCCGTTGGTATATTTTCGGGTTCTCTTTGGTGGCGATCCATGCCCTATAATGAGCAATATCCTGATGCAAATTTGATCATGCATCGCATAGTCGATACCAGTACGAAGCGACCTAATTTAAAATTATGGTTTCAGGCTGGAACCAATGATGAGACCTCTGATCGAAATCAGAACGGCGTTATTGATGCGATCGACGACACTTTGTTTTTAATTAAAATTCTAAAAAACTTAGGGTATACAGACGACGAAGTAAAATATGTAGAGATAAAAGATGGTCGACACGAACCAGCTACCTGGGCCGTAGCAATGCCTGATTTTTTACGTTGGGTTGGGAAAAGGTAATGATTCAATGTTAAGGTTTAGTTGAAGCCCTAACGCTTCGCGGAACAAGGTTTATTTCTCCTTTATAAAATGCTACTGGCTTCTTGTCCTCTTCAATCGCGATTGAGTGAAGCAAGAAGCCAGTAGCTAGAAGCAAAAAACACGCATTAATATTAGAATGATGTTGCTTTGATTCGAAAATCTATCTTTAAATTCTGAACTAAATTATTCTTTATCGGTAAACGATCAAACAAGTTTTGCCTTTTGCTGAAGGTTGGTCTGCTTTAGACTTGAGGGTGATGGTAAAATTATCTGCGTTGGGGACAAAGTCGATTGGAATTAATCCATTTTGTTTGGCGGCCTGATCGATCGTTCCCATATTTACGGTACGTTGATCAACTTCTGCCCACAATTGGTAGTAATGGTCCATTGGAGGTGGAGGCAAACTGACTGGATCGAGTGTGGTCCGTTTTTGTTTTGAATTATAATAAATAACTACTTCCGCTTCTGGCATTACACCAACACCTTTCATATTCATTTTTTGTGTTACCTCATCTTTTAGTAACACATTATCAATACTAGTCGCCTGCATTTGCGACACCATGACTTGATGTTGTTCTTTTAGTTCAGAAAATTCTTGTTGTACTTTAGCCAAAGCCGATGCTTCACTTGCTTGTTTTTGATAAAAATACATAGATAATCCTGCAAAAAATAGAATAGAAATGCTTGCCAAAGCAGTCAATAAACGAGTATGACTTTGCATTTCTTCAAACTGTTCTTTTTGCTGTGATTGACCGAATTTGGTCTCAACGGATAGGCAACGTTCCCGTGCTTTGCCTATTAGATCATCACATTTAGAAAGGGAAATTTCTTTGCACTTACCTTTTGGAGCCGCAATATCATGAAGTCCGGTATAATGTTCCATACAAGAACGCAGCCGTTGCACTTTTTCGTTGATTTCAGGATAAGCAACCATATATCCCTCTACTTCTACGCGTTCCTCCTCAGAGACCAGTCCCAGAACGTATTGTTCTAGAATACCCGATTGTAGTATTTTTTCTGAGTTCATCATAATTTGCAAATAGTTGCTACCTTTTAGAACAGAGCGGTTCGGATAATTGTTTTAGAAATATTGTATATAATTTCAAAGATGGATAAAAATGCTAAAATTGACATAGTGACGTTAAATATTTCATAGCATTAAAACTTTATCGAGTTTATCTGTTTAGGGAAATTATAAAGTTATTTAATAACCACTTACCAAAATACATTCCATGAAAACGATCCTCTCTTTATTACTCGCAATTTTCATCTTTTCTGCATCGCTTTATAGCCAAGAAACGGCCACTCCTCAAGTAGGAATGACGAATCAAATTATGGAACGAATTCTAAAAGAAAAAGTTGAACACTTAGAAGGTGTCCCCGGCAACTGGCAAATGATCTATCAAGAACGACTGGTTTTTATCCTGACAGATGAAACCAATAACCGAATGCGGATCTTCACGCCTTTTTTAGAACTTGATTCCCTACAAGCTGGAGAAGCAGACCAGTTGCTAGAAGCCAACTTCCACTCTGCCCTTGATGCGAAATATTGTTTTTTTGAAGGATTGGCGATGAGCGTTTATACGCATCCACTTCGGGAGCTGACAAAAGATCAATTTCAAGATGCGCTATTGCAAGTCGTTACCCTGGCAGATAATTTTAGAGGTAGTTTTTCCAGCACTGACTTATTATTTTCTCCTGGCAGCCAAGAATCAGAAAAACCTTCGAAAGAAGAGATAGAAAAAGAAAAAAGATTAAATAAGAAACCAGGAAAGGGGAAAAGTTGATGGTTCGATATGCGGATGATTTGATGTGCGGATTAGTAGATTGGTTAATTAGTAGCCTGTTATCATAAGCTACTAATTAACCAATAAAACTAATTAACTATATATTCTCAAACGCTTGCTCCAAATCCTCAATCAGATCATCCACATTTTCAATACCAATACTGAGGCGGATCAAAGAATCTGTCAATCCTACTTTTATTCTTTCTTTTTTAGGAATAGAAGCATGTGTCATCGTAGCAGGATGTCCAATCAATGATTCTACTCCACCCAATGACTCTGCAAGGGCAAAGATTTTAGTACTCTTAAGTACTTTGGTGGCCGTTTTAAAA
>CALGJS010000311.1 GCA_937927835.1 uncultured Saprospiraceae bacterium
ATGTGTTGCAAGATTTTCAAATATCTATATTGTTATGAAAAATACCCTTTTACTATTTTTATTCTTAATAAGTACTTCTGTAGTGCTTGCCCAAACTGGAAGTGTTCGTGGAAACGTGTATGACAAAGAAACGGGTGAACCAATTCCTTTTAGCAATGTCCTTTTGCAAGGAACGACCTATGGTGCTAATTCAGATATCGAAGGATTTTTTACCATTAACAATGTTCCAGTCGGTGAATATAATTTAGTGAGTCAATATATTGGTTATGATAGTACGAGTGTCATGATAACAATCACTTCAGGAAGTAACGCTTATCAGGCTTTGTATATGACCGAAGGTGGAGTAGAACTACAAGCCGTAGATGTGACGGCCTCTCGAACAGAAGCAAAAACAGAGGTTAAAATATCGGCTGTTACTTTGACGCCAAAGCAAATTCGAGCGATGCCTTCTATTGGTGGTGAGCCAGATATTGCGCAATATTTAACGGTTCTTCCGGGTGTGGTACAGACTGGTGATCAAGGAGGTCAATTATATATTCGGGGTGGTTCTCCGATTCAAAATAAAATCTTATTGGATGGGATGACGATCTATAATCCTTTTCACTCGATCGGTTTTTTCTCCGTGTTTGAGACCGAGGCGGTGCGTAATGTTGATGTATTGACGGGAGGATTTAGTGCAGAGTATGGGGGGAGAGTTTCGGCCATTGTTGATATTAATACCAGAGAAGGAAATAAGAAGAACCTAAGTGGTTTGGTTTCGGCGAATCCTTTTCTATCGAAAGTATTGATTGAAGGTCCGATTAAAAAATTAGAAGAAGGAAAAGGTTTTGCTTCTTTTCTATTGACTGGAAAATATTCTTATTTGGAGCAAAGTTCTAAGGCGCTTTATAGTTATGCAGATTCTGCTGGATTACCGTATAATTTTAATGATATTTATGGAAAGCTTTCTTTCGGTACTGCTAATGGAAGTAAGTTTAACCTCTTTGGTTTCCGGTTTGGTGATCAAGTGAATTTTGCAGATGTTGCAAATTTCGAGTGGGATAATTTTGGTGCGGGTGCAAATTTTACGTTGATTCCTCCTGCTTCAAGTTTTCTAATTAATGGAACTTTTGCTTTTTCTGATTATAAAATAAATTTACAACAAGGGAATGATGATCCACGATTTAGTGGAATTACGAGTTTCTCAGCAGGATTAGATTTTACTTATTTTAATAATGATAATGAAATAAAATACGGTTTTGAGTTTAGCGGTTTTAATACTGATTTTCAATTTCGGAACTTCCTAGGTATTACTTTTCAACAAGAAGATTTTACATCTGAATTATCTGGTTTTTTCAAATATAAAATCAAAACGGACAAGCTAATTATCGAGCCGAGTATCCGTATCCAATTCTATGCAAGTCAAGGAACTTTATCCCCAGAGCCACGGCTAGGATTAAAATACAATATTACCGACCGTTTCCGATTTAAGGCAGCCGGTGGATTTTATTCTCAAAACTTAGTCAGTACGATCAACGAAGAAGACATCGTTAATTTATTTGTAGGATTTTTATCTGGTCCAGAAGAAACGATCTTCGAACCAGGTACTCGGGAGGCAACCAAAAATCGCCTTCAATTAGCACAGCACCTCATAGCAGGTTTTGAATTTGATGTAAATAATAAAATCACTTTAAACGTAGAACCATATTACAAACGCTTTAGCCAGTTGATCAATATTAATCGAGAAAAGCGTAGTGAATCAGATCCTGAATTTAGTACGGAAACTGGAAAAGCTTATGGAATTGACTTTTTAGCTAAATACCAAGATCCTAAATTTTATTTTTGGTTGGCTTACTCCTTAGGATATGTCGATCGTTTTGATGGAGAACAAACATTTAATACGGTTTTTGATCGTCGACATAATCTGAACTTCTTAGGAACCTATACTTTCGGTGGCGATAAAAGCTGGGAGTTGGGTGTTCGTTGGAATCTAGGATCTGGATTTCCATTTACCCTCACAGAAGGCTTCTTTACCAATTACACTTTACAAGATGGAATCTCATCTGATATCTTGACGGAAAATGGTCAGTTAGGAGTCGACTTTTCTGATTCACGAAATGATGGTCGACTGCCTTATTACCACCGCTTAGATTTTAGTATGAAAAAGACGGTTACCTTTTCTAAACGATCTAATCTACAAATCACAGCAAGTGTTACCAATGCTTATGATCGAGATAATATTTTCTTTTTTGATCGTATCCGTTACGAACGAAGAGATCAGTTGCCGATCTTACCAAGTTTAGGTGCTACTTTTAGGTTTTAGGGAGTTTTGAGTTGTTGGGTTTTGAGTTATTGCGTTTGGCCTAAAAATGCTTTTTCTCGCAGATAAAATAAAGTCCCAAAGCCATGCTTGTTGACAGACAGTTTCTCATACAAAATCTTCTAACGCAAAAACTTTCTTAGCGGTTTAATAGTATATTTTTGAAATACAGGACAAACCGATTTAGTTACAAAGGGCTGGATAATTTGAGCTTCTATTAAAAAAAAACTTTGTGGCAATTTGTAACATGTCTTGTACAACATAATTTTTTATGAAAAAGATAAAATCCATTACGCGTCATGTCTTATCCGACTTGATGGATGCACCTACTTTACGGACTTTAGAAGTACGAGATCTTGCTGGGAATCTGACGGAAGAAGCTTATTATTATGCGGATGGTTCGACAGAGCAACGCATTCTCAGAAAGTTTAATAGTGGATCTCAATTATTGGAAGAGCAACAATTTTCGAGTGGAGAAGAACCAGATCAGGTAACCTCTTATGAATTGAATGAGAGCGGAAAACCTACCACTAAAACCGTCGAATATAAAAATGGTGGACAATCGATTACCAGCTTTGATTATCAACCTGCCGATAATAGTGTAACGATGACCATTCGTGATCAGGATGGTAATTTTGAAGAAAAAATCTACCAGCGATTAGACCAAGAAGGAAAAGTTCTCGAAGAAATTCGACATGGAGAAGGAGAAGTATTGGAACAACAGCACCAAATCAGTTATGATGATAATGGCCGTCCAGTAAGTAGAAAAATTGAAATGAAAGGAGAACCTGCCGTCCAACAATTTTATGATTATTTCTTTGATGACAAAGGTCAATTAATCGAAGTAGAAGTCTACGACGAAAAAGATCAAGTATTACGAGCCGATACCATCGAATATGATGAGGCGGGCAATCGCACCAGCTATCTGATGGATGATTTGGTACAAGATGCTCAGTTAACTGAAACCTGGGAATACGACGATCAGCAGCGTATCATCAAACATTCCCGTGCCAGAGGCGGCGGAGCTGTCCTAGAATCTACTGCCTACGAATTTGGCGACCATGGCTATATCCACACAATGACCGTCTCCAGTCCTACTGGCGAGCAAGTCGATACCTTCACCTATGAATTCTATGACGAAGAAGTCGAAGCTTAGTTTGGGAAACCTTTTCTCTAAACCCCTTTTCAAGATTCCCAAATCTCCCTTTCAGCGTCCCTGTAATTTCGAAAAGGAAGAATACCCGCTTTCTATAAGTAACTTTTGTATTTAAAAGTCGTAACACCTATCGAAGTTAATTAAAAATAAAGCACCAACTAGGTAAGCACTTCCCCTCACTTTCTGAGAAAATTATTAACGAACTTCATTTTAGGAAACGATAAAAAAATCTTGAACACTTAAAAGTTCAAGCCCCTAAAAATAGAAAGACTTAATGGAAAAATATATAGATCAGTTAATAGGAGATTTTAAATCCTCTGCTGATAGTGTAAAAGGTTTAATGGAAGGCAGAGTATATCCGGATGAACCCAAAGCATTGGAGGCAGAGGTCGACCAGGCGGTCTTTATGATGTTGAGTGAATATCTGAATATTCAACCCGTACAATTTCCCCCTGTAAATCAGTTAACAGGTGATCAAATCAGAAAAGTAGAAGAGGCTTTTACCAGTCTGCTCAAAGCCTATGGCTTCCTAGTTTATTTCCCCCCTCGTGTCCATCAAGCACTAAAATATCAAACGATTGTTGAACTCCTCTCCCGCGAAGTTCCTATTTTAACTACCTATTTTTGGCATGTCGCTACTTGCGAATACGAACCGACGAAATGTCCATTTGGGAGTGAGTATTGTACTTGTTTTTAGATGGAGGTTGTTTATTTTAATAATTTAGAGAGACAAGAAATAAGTTCGATTGATTTTTTCTAGTACAAAAAAAAGTGCTACCAGATCAGAAATCCAGTAGCACATTTTTTTATAGTAGAGACAATTCATGAATTGTCTCTACTATAACATGAATTGTCTTTACGTGAATTGTTTCTACTTCACCAACTTCAATTTCTTAGACCAAAATCTCGTCAAGCCATAGACGCTCATCCAAGCGGGATTGGCCTTGTCGTATTTTTTAATATTCTCATCAGAAAGGCCGGAAGCCTTTAATTGTCCGTTGACATAATCTTCAAACAATCCAATTACTTTATCTTTTGGTGTGCCATCTTCTGCGAAAGGACGCATCCATTCTGACCAGTCGATCAGTCTTTTTTCTAGTTCTGCTAGGTGACTAGGAATGTTTACCACGCTGCCAAAATGTGTAAGGTGAAGACGATTTAAATCCAATGCTTTCATGCGTCGAATCGAGTAAGCCCAATCTTCCAAATCAATATCTGGTGGAGGACAAGGAGCTACGACCGGACCATCATTGATTTTTACGCCTGCTACATCTCCTGCGATTAGTTCTCGATTGATTTGCCAAGCCACGTGATGTTTCGCGTGTCCAGGCGTATGCCAAGAACGAACTACCGTATCGCCAATTCTAATCATCTCCGCATCTTTGGCACTCATGATGAGTGGTTTAGAAATCGGTCGCATTTCACCCCATAATTTATCCATTTGATCTCCATAAATTCTTTCGGCGGAAGCCAATAATTTAGAAGGATCTGCTAGATGATCTTTGCCAGAAGGGTGGGTATAAATTTTAGCACCCATCTTGGCAAATGCCCAAGCGGCACCGGCATGATCTAGATGTACATGTGTAACAAAGACGTGCTTAATTTCTTCTGGCGCATAGCCCAATTCCCGGATGCCTTTACAAAGAGTCGGGTAACAAGAAAAAGGTCCTGTTTCTAATAAAATAGGACCTTCAGAGGTCTCGTATAAAAACACTCCAATGGTTTTGGATTGTCCGGCGAAATTTAAATCAATCGTCTTTATCATGCTTTAAAGTTTTATTGGTGATAATTCTCAACGTAAAAACGTATATGAATTATTAACATAAATTGAGCCGAAAAAAGAAACAATAATAAAACGACTGTGAAAGAGGAGATATTATGGGAGGTTATTTATACTTTTCCTTTAAGAGGACTAGAGTTTTTTTTCAAATTCAATGGCAAATTCAAATGCAAATGCAAACTCAAATGCAAATGCAATTTTCTCTTCAACGTTTTAAGAAAAATCTACGCGGTCGAGTGAATTCGCACATATCATCCCATTTGCTTTTCATTGGAGATCGGCAAAAAAATACGGAAAATTACCCCGACTCTGAAGGGAGTTTCCGTATTTTTTCACCTTGGTAATTGCTGACTGATGTTTCACATTTACTAGCCTCCCATCCGCTTTCGCGGTTCTCTCCCTTGGCGTATTGTCATACGCCACCCTTCGGGATCGGTCGTTCATTTCAGTCGAGATCGGTCAGTTATGCATATCTACTAATCTTCACATCAATCTTTCAATCCATTCAAAAAATCCCTCACATTCATTTTCCGTTTTCCCGCCATTTTCAATTCTTGAATATCGATGATTCCATCTGCGGTGGTAAATTTTAAATACTTTTTATAATCACTTAATACGGTGCCCGGATGATAATCATGTTCAATCAATTCAGGGCGCGCTTCGTAAATTTTTAGATTCTTCTCTTTAAAAGTCGTCCAAGCTGCTGGATAAGGACTAAGGCCACGAATAAAATTATAGGCTTTATCCGTTGGTTGATTCCAGTCGATTTCACAGGTTTCGGTAAAGATTTTAGGTGCTTTGCTGACCAGGGTAGGATCTTGCGGCGTCGGAGTATAATCGCCCGCTTTGATGGCATTGACGGTTTTTAAGATAAGTGTGGCGCCTAAATCCATCAATTTATCATGAACCGTTCCAGCCGTATCATCTGGAAGAATCGGCATTTTATCTACAAAAAGGAGGTCTCCGGTATCAATTTCGTGTTTTAGAAAAAAGGTACTGGCACCAGTTTCTTTGTCTCCATTGATGATGGCCCAGTTGATGGGAGCGGCGCCCCGGTATTTGGGTAGAATAGAACCATGAAGGTTGACCGTCCCAAGAGGTGGCATATCCCAGACGGCAACAGGCAGCATCCGAAAAGCGACCACAATCTGTAAATCTGCCTTTAAAGCCGCCAATTCAGCCAAAAAATCGGGATTTTTTAGGTTTTTAGGTTGTAAAATCTTCAATCCTTGCTCTACCGCATAGCGTTTTACGGCCGATTCGATGAGTTGTTTGCCGCCACGGCCACCCATTTTATCCGTGGCGGTAATCACTCCGACGACCTCATAGTCGTTTTCTAATAATATTTTTAAGCAAGGAACCGCGAAATCCGGGGTGCCCATAAAGACAATTTTCATATATAAAGATCGTTGGTAAAATAATTGATCTGCAAAGATGGTGAAAATATACTAACGGTGGGTGCAACCGTTAGTCAGAATTTAGCGTCCTCTTAGGGGCACTGATTAAATAAGTCAAAACGGATAGTTATTTATTCTGTGTCCCTTAACATACTCTTTTAGTATCTTTGTCTTTAGCGATACGTCTAAAAAACGTATTTGAAAAAGTTTTTTATATAATGGTTAAAATCTGTATTTTAGAATGAGAAAATTGAATCTACTATTACTACTATCTTTTATGCTTTTGAGCCTAACGGTTTTTGGCCAAAAGGTAACCATCGAGGGATATGTATTTGAGGATGGGAACCGAGGATATCTAAACCTAGCCGAGATTGTGGTGCTAGATAAAGCGACCAAAACTCCTGTTACCAAGGCATTTACTAATAAAAATGGGGTATTTCTCGCTGAAGTCGATCCCGGAAAAGAATATTTGGTAAAGGTTACCAAAAAAGTATTTGAAGAAATAGAATTACCCATATCTACTGTTGGAAAATCTGCTGGCGAATCGGTCTACCTAAAAGCTAGAATGAAACGTAAACCTGGTTATCGTTTTGAAGTAACCATGGCGGAACCTCGGGAAGACGACGAACCGGTAAATGCGATTCAAGGGGCAACCATTGAGGTTTATAATAATACCACCGAAAAGCCAGTTTTGGATTTACCTAAACATCCAAAACACACCTTTGCATTAAATTTTGAACAAGGAAATCACTATACAGTGATGATCCGAAAGAAAGACTATTTCGTAAAGCGAATGGAAGCCTATGTAAATGTAGAAGGTTGTATCCTTTGTTTTGATGGAGTAGGAGAAGTAACGCCCGGTGTATCGGATGTTTTAACGGAGCGGAATAAGCAAGGAACTTTGCTAGCCAACGTAGAGATTCAGCCTATTAAAATGAATAAGGCCATTGAGATTGAAAATATTTATTATGAAACTAGTAGTGCGCGATTGCGAACGGCTGCTCGTGCTGAGTTGGATAAGTTGGTTGGTGTTTTAAAAGATAATCCGACCTTGTTAATTGAGATTGGTTCGCATACGGATTCTAATGGTAAAGATGCTTTTAATCAGAAATTATCAGAACGAAGAGCAAAGAGTGTGGTGGATTATCTGGTCAAAAACGGCGTGGATAAACAATCCCTGCTTTCTAGAGGATATGGCGAAACGAAATTGGTAAATGGTTGTAAAAATGGAGTCGATTGTAGCGACCGAAAGCATGCTAAGAATCGTCGTACAGAGTTGAAAGTAGTTGGATATAACAATACTAAATTTTCTGAAAAATCTTTATTCACCATTAAAGAAGAGGAGAAGTTTGAAAAGATGTTGAATGAAGTTCAGAATGCAGAACAAGTTCAGGTTCAAGCGGGAGAAGAATTGCCAGAGGAAATTAGAAAGCAATTATCGGTAGAAGAGATTGATGAAAAAATCAAAGAACAAGAAATGGAATCTGGTAAAACACCAAAGCCAGAGACTGACAGTTCTCCGATTTCTATCAAAGTAGACAAACCAGTCGTTCCGGAAGCACAGCAGGTTCCTTCTGCTCCAGCACCTCCTAAAAAGACACAGGTGCCAACAAAGCAACAAGTAGTTGAAAAGGTAGAGCAGACTACTAATCGAGTAAGTGGATCAACGAACTATAAGCGAAAAGAAACCACCACCAATGCACCGGTAAAGGAAAAAATTGTAGAACCTGCCAAAGAAATTATTAAACAAAAAATACGACCAGCCGCTCCTGTTAAAAAAGAAGTGGAAGAGAATTTTGGAAATAATATCTCCAACGAAGACGATGATGCTATTTTTAATAATCCAGAAAATAACCGTAGCCAAGGAGAGGTCAGAGTAAATACTGCGAACACTTTGCGCAAAGCGAATGAATTACCAGTAAATTATACAGGTTATAAGGTAGAATTTCTGACTTCCATGTCTGAGCTACCAATGAGTCATGAGATTTTCTCTCGTCATGGAAATATTTATAAGGAGCAGCGAAAAGATGGTAGCTATGCCTACCTTTTGGGAGACTTTAAGGCAGAGACCAATGCTTACAACTTTTTGGATTCAATTATGAAAGAGCGTTATCCAAATGCTCGAGTAATTGGTTACGAACTAGGAAGAAGAAGGAACTAATTAGGAGAGAGAAGTTGAAATTTGAACAAGCTCTTAGGTTCTACTTTTAGAAAGCGTCTATTTGCCGCTTGCTACTGGCTTTTTGCGCTATTTTTCCGCGATAGAAAAGGGCAAGAAGCCAGTAGCAAATAGCAAATAAAAAATAAAAAATAACAACTTCTAATTTTCATGAAATATCACCGTAATCTTTTTTATTTTGCGGTCAGAATAACTTAAAACTTAAACAATAGAGAAATGACTGCAAAAGAATTTATCCAAGGCCTACCTGCTCAAGTAAAACCTGAAGCTATCGAAGGCGTAGAAACTACTTTTCATTTTGATATCAGCGGTGCTGACGGTGGACAATACACCATCGCCGTAGCGGATAATAAAATCGAATCATCTGAAGGTCTTGTCGGAACTGCTAAATGTGTAGTGAGTGGATCAGACCAAAATTTTATGGGAATCGTCACTGGAAAACTAAACCCAATGATGGCCATCCTTACCGGAAAAGTAAAAATCAGCAACCAAGGCGAAATGCTTAAATATGCTAAAATGTTTGGGTTGATGTAGGTGAAAGTGTTGAATTGTTGAGGCGTTGATTTGTTGAATCGTTTAATCCTTAACAATTCAACATTTTAGATTAAGGTTAGTTTTTCCATATACCTTTGGGATAGATAGTTTTTAAAATAAATACTTTAATATATGTTTACGTTTCCTTTCGAACGTTTAGAAGTATATCAAATAGCATTAGACTTTTTTGATGTAATTTATGAAGTGACAGATAATTTACCGCGGGAAGAAAGGTATGGAATAATTAGTCAAGCTCGGCGGTCCGCATCATCGGTAGCAGCAAATATAGCAGAGGGTAGTGCACGAATTTCTTTAAAAGAACAAGCTAGATTTTCAGAAATCGCTTTTGGAAGTCTAGCGGAAACCTTTAGTCATCTTCTAATGGCTCAGCGTCGGAATTATATCAGTGGCGAACAAATTGATAGCTTAAGACCATTACTTTTTAGGCTTTCTAATAAGATCAACGGACTCCGTAAATCACAAATTAAAAGATATCATAAAAAACATAACATCGACCCTCATTCAGTAAACGAAGATCCAATTGTTTACAAAAAAGACTTTGAATTACCCGGTCTAACTTAAAAGATACCCATATCTTAAATAATATTTCAACGATTAAACGATTAAACGCCTCAACATTCCAACGCATCCTTGGCATCTCTTTTGTCCATTTACCTAAGCAGTTTTTCTAGTTAATTTTATTAAAAAAATCATAAAAAACGCAAACCTCATCACATATTATTTTTTATTATTTGACCGCTTGATAAATAAACACTACCGTTCCCTTTCATTTAGCTACCGTTCTAATATTTTATAAAAATTAGGTGCATTTTTTGAACCACTTGTTTTGAGCTTTGCTCAAAACTAACGACCTATTTTGGAGTGTTCTATTAGTAGAAAAAAGAATAATTTGCTGAGCAATTAGTAAATGAGAAGACTTTATCACTTCTAGAACATCCCACTTAGGACATATAACAATAGTATTAAAATTAACCCTGATTAACCATTATCATTCGGTATAAAACCGGTATGATGAAAACATTAAAGCGGCAAACATACGGATGCTAAATAAACTTCCAAGTTATCGACAATTAGACGCAATGGATTGTGGGTCAACCTGCTTAAGGATGATCGCTGCCTATCATGGTCGTCGTTACCGTCAGGACACCCTGCGGGACTTGAGTAATGTGGATGTAGATGGTGTTTCGTTGATGGGTATTAGTGATGCTGCCGAAGCCATCGGATTGCATTCGTTGGGCGTTAAAGTTACTTACGAAAAGTTACTGGATGATCTACCGCTTCCTTGTATCGCCCACTGGCGACAGAATCATTTTATTGTCGTTGAGAAGGTTAATAAAAAACATGTTTGGATTGCTGACCCAGCTGCGGGAAAGGTAAAGATTACTCGAGAGGAGTTTATGAAAGGTTGGGCTTCCGATATTCAAGAGGGAGAACAAGTGGGAATTTTATTGCTTTTGGAGACCACGCCGGACTTCTTTGAGCGAGATGGTGAAAAACAAGACAAAGGAAGTTTTAGTTACGTCTGGTCGTATCTGTTTAAATACAAACCCTATCTTTTCCAATTGTTTATTGGGATTTTATTGGGAAGTGTTTTACAGATTGCTTTTCCGTTTTTGATGCAGACCTTGGTGGATCATGGTATTACCAATCGTGATTTTGATTATATTGTGATTATTTTGGTCGCGCAATTGGTCCTTTTCTTTAGTCAAATTTCTATCGAATATATTCGTTCTTGGCTCTTGTTGCATATCGGTATTCGAATCAATATTAGTTTGGTTTCTGATTTTTTAATTAAAATGATGAAACTGCCGATTAAGTTTTTTGATACGCGACATACGGGGGATATTCTACAACGAATTTATGATAATCAAAGAATAGAAGACTTCTTGGCTTCGGCTTCATTGATTACGCTATTTTCGATGATCAACTTTATCATCTTTGGTGGAATTCTATTATTTTATGATAGTACGATTTTCTTGATATTCTCCTTGGCGACCGTCGCTTACCTGATTTGGGTAATGTTGTTTTTCTCTAAAAGAAAAGAATATGATTATCACAGGTTTGATCAACTTTCTGAAAATCAATCCAACCTCATTCAACTCGTTGGAGGAATTCAGGAAATTAAATTACACAACGCAGAAAAACAAAAACGTTGGGCTTGGGAAAGTATTCAAGCCAAACTTTTTAGACTAAGTCTTAAAACCCTACAGTTAGATCAGATGCAACGTTTTGGTGCTTCCCTGATCAATGAATCCAAAAATATTGTCATTACTTTTTACGCGGCCAAAGCCGTGATTGAAGGATCGATGACGCTTGGTGGAATGTTGGCCGTGCAATATATTATCGGACAATTAAACGCTCCCATTGAACAGCTGATAGATTTTTTCCGCTCAGGACAAGATGCTAAGATCAGCCTCGAAAGGATGAATGAAATTCACGTTCAAAAAAATGAAGAAGAACCAGGTGCGAATATCAATATTCTTCCTGAAGGTGGAGATCTGATTTTGAATGATGTTACTTTTCAATATGGTGGACCTCATTCGCCGGTTATTTTACGAGATGTAGATGTAATGTTTCCGAAAGGAAAAACAACAGCGATTGTTGGAACCAGTGGTAGTGGAAAAACGACTTTACTAAAATTGCTTTTAAATTTTTACCAACCCACAAAAGGAGTCGTAAAATTAGGTGAAGTCAATCTAGCAAATTTGCAAAATAAATTATGGAGAAGTAAATGTGGAGTAGTGATGCAGGAAGGTTTTATTTTCTCAGATACCATTGCCAATAATATCGCATTAGGAGAAACGAGAGTAGATAAAAAGAAATTATTGGAGGCCGTAAAAGTAGCCAATATTCAATCTTTTGTAGAAGCGATGCCTTTGAGTTATAATACCAAAATCGGTGACGATGGTGTCGGATTAAGTCAAGGACAAAAGCAGCGATTGTTAATCGCCCGGGCGGTTTACAAAGATCC
>CALGJS010000312.1 GCA_937927835.1 uncultured Saprospiraceae bacterium
CAGCAGCAGTTTTCCTGCGGTAGGCGATACCCTACGTACAGCGGTAGATGGTGCGCCAGTAGGAATTGAAATTACGCCATCTGGTGGAAATCAGACTTGGGATTTTGGTAGTCTACAAGGAGTGATGGCAGAGGCTATAATTCTCCCTGCTTCTGAAGGCATGAATGCTGACTTATTTCCAAATGCGAATCTTTTATTCCCAATAGGAGAAAATGGAATTGGAGGAGAATCTTATGCATATACAGATGCCAATAGTTACCAACTAGTAGGCTACGTAGGACCAGATCCAGCTAATTTGGGGATTACTGTTCGCGTTCCTTTTTCTCCACCGATCGTTGAGCGGAGATCACCCATGAATTTCTTTGATCTTAATAATAGTTCTTATAATATTTTAGTGGCTGTTCCAGCAGATGAATTACCTGAAGATATTATTAATGGTTTACCGATTACGGTTTTACCAGATTCTGTCCGAATTCGCATTGCTTCTACTCGTACGGATTTAGTAGATGGATGGGGAACGTTGGCGATTCCGGGTGGTACTTACGAAGTGTTGCGTGAAAAAAGAATTGAAATAAGAGAGACTGTTATCGAAGTTTTGGTAGGGCCTGGACCCTTTGCAATGTGGTTTGATGTAACTGAATTTTTACCTGGTGAGTTGCTAGGAGCAGATACCTTGACTACTTATGTTTTTGTTAATGATCAAGAAAAAGAAAATATCGCAGAAGTAAGAGTTACCAATGATGAAGCAGAGACGCCAATCGCAGTAACTTATAAGTCTAATGATGTTGTTACCAATGTTAGATATGTAAATACTGGAAGAGCAGATATTTTTGCTTATCCAAATCCAGCTATTAATAATGTGCGAATTAATTTTTTGAATCTTACGCCCGGTAATTATACTTTTAGAATTTTTAACATTCTTGGTAAAGAAGTCGTCAATAAAAAATATCAGATCAACGGAAATCGTACCGTCGGAATTGATATTGATACTTTACAAAAAGGAACTTACCTATATAATTTGACCAATGCGAAAGGAAAAGTTATAAAGACTAAGCGTCTTATGGTGATTAGACCTTAAGTTCAACTTTATTCTTTTACAGCCACTGATTAAAAATTCTATTCAAGACAATAAACAAACGCAAAGAAGTGACTCACACTACCTCCTATCACAAAGAGGTGCCAAATTGCGTGGTTATAAGGTAGCTTTTCCCAGACGAAAAAGATCGTGCCTAAAGTGTAAAAAAGTCCGCCAAGACCTAAGAGTAAAAGTGTGGTTCCTGGAATAAAGGTCCACATAAATGGCATGGTAAAAACCGCGCTCCAACCCATCATAAAATATAGGAACAAAGATAATTTCTGATATTTACCAATTAAAAATACCTTATAGAAGATTCCAAGCACAACAAAAAACCAGAGAATAGCTGCGACAATCCAACCATAAAAATGATCCATATAAAGAAAAATCAAAGGCGTGTGGGTTCCTGCAATTAGAAAGTAAATACAAATATGATCGATGATTCTTAAGATTCGACGACTACGTTGAGTGGTTACAGAATGGTAGACAGTTGAAGATAAATAAACCATTACCAAGGAACAACAGAAGACACTTATTCCAAAAACCGCTATTAGACTAGCTGTTTGCAAAAATTGATAAATTAGAAATGGTGTTGCTGCCAAAAAGAAGATCAGCCCGAGACTATGCGTCACGATATTGGCAAAATCCTCGCCGGTGAGTTTGATTCGTTTATTCATGGGTATATAAGTTTGCAGGAATCTTAATTTATCTAATCGCCATCCCTTATTGGAAAAATAAAGAAAAATTAGGAAGATGTCCAGTCCTATTACAACTTGAATAACCAAAGTTTTGTTAAAAAAATTACTTTTAGGGTATAAAAAATAAAAAAGCCGATTTAAATTAATAAATCGGCTTCCGCTTTAAAATTGGTCTCTTTAGGTGTTCGTTGATCTTATAGAAGATTAACGTATACTTTGAGGAATAATAAGTTAGATGTTTTTTATCCAACCCAGGCGTAACCGCCGTCTCCTTTTGTTGAAATTAAATGTTTCATCGTGTGTTTTGTTTAAAATGTTATTAAGGGGTAATATATTATATTAAAAATAATTGTATTGTAATTTTATCTATATATTTCAAGAATAATGCCAAACCGTGAATAATCTCCTCGACTTACCGAGCCCTTTGATCCATCTTACTTCAGAATTCTTACGTGAAAAAGCGGTAGATCTGTGGATTAAACGGGAGGATTTAATTCATCCACACCTTTCTGGGAATAAGTGGCGTAAGCTAGAATTTAACCTAGAAGAGCGAAAAAAACAGCAAAAAAAGGGCATTCTTACCTTTGGTGGAGCTTATTCTAACCATGTCTATGCTACCGCTGCTGCTGGACAATTATTTGATTTTCCTACTATTGGAGTTATTAGAGGAGAAGCCACCCTGCCGCTTAACCCTACGCTTTCTTTTGCTAGTAAGGCTGGAATGAAACTAGATTACGTGGATCGAACCACCTATAGAGATAAGGAGAAGCTCAAAAGCATGTATCAAGCTCAGTATCCTGATTACTATCTTTTACCGGAAGGAGGAACCAATATCTATGCGATCCCTGGCTGCGCACGTACCGTCGAAGAATTAAGCAATCAACTTGATCAACTTCCCGATTATATTTGTCTTGCTTGTGGAACAGGCGGTACTTTAGCTGGAATCGTTAGCGGATTAATGGGAGATAGTAAGGTCTTGGGATTTTCGGCTTTAAAAGGAGATTTTCATCAACAAGATATCCAGCAACTTCTTGCGGAGGCGAATATCAAGGATCCTAAGAATTGGTCAATTAACACAGATTACCATTTTGGTGGTTATGCTCGTCGTACCCCAGCGCTTGATGCGTTTATCACTGCTTTCAATACGAACTATGGGATTCCACTGGAATGGATTTATACAGGAAAGTTAATGTATGGTATTTTTGATTTAATCGAAAAAGGTTTTTTTCCGAAAGGAAGTAAAATAGTCGTGATTCACACAGGAGGAATTCGTTGATTTTTTGATATGTAGATTTTCTAGTGGAGAGGTAAAATCAAAATCAAGCGCAAATTTAAACTAGAGGCATCCAAAAAAAAGAAAAGATTATTAACTCATCTAAACCTACTCAAAACTCAAAACTCAATAACTCAAAACCCAAAACTCAAAACTGATCTCCCCTCTACGGCGTCATTCTTTTTCCATCTCGATAACGAACTGGAAAAGCATCCGGATAACCCAATGCTTTTGCCTTATTCATCATCTCTCTTGCTTCTCGCAAAGTGAAAAATGGAGATAGTAAAACACGGGTCCAACCACGAGCAGGTAAATATTCCGTATCTAGATTACCATAAGATCGAATTTTATCATATTCAGAGCTTTGCTCAAAAAAGTCCACCACTACTGTTAATTGAACTTTATAGTAAGTGCCAGAGTAAGTTTTGTTTTTCTCTGTAGTTGTAGTATTGGTGGATGTGGACGTAGTTGAGGTGGTAGTTGTTGGATTGGTTCTAGGAGTTGTAGTTATGGTTGTAGTTGAATTTGTAGTTATTGTTGAATTGGGTCTTGTTCCAATTTTAAAATCATTTCTATAAATTTTCTTATTGGAGTCATGTGTATTAAAGCCATAAGAAAGCATTGGAGCGCTTGCTTGTGTTACTTCTAGTTTAAAATTGCGATCAGGTAGAACATCGAATCTAAAAGTTTTCGTTTCAAAAAACTTAGCAACCAATAATCGTTTTTGTCCAGTAGATGTTAGTTCATATAAAGCGGCCTTGTATCTTTTATCACGTCGAGTATTCGTTACGGTTCCTTCTACAAACATTCCACTACCAAATTTATTAATGGTATAAATATCGGCGTCGTTGCTTCCTACTTTTCCATCAAAATGTCTAGTTGATACCAAAAAGGTATTTTCCTTACTATCTTGATAAACATATCCAAAGTCATCGGAGGGAGAGTTGACGGGTTGCTTTAGATTGACGGGTTGCTTCCAATTTTTAGGACTTCCTTTAATACTAAATATATCAAAGCCACCAAGGGTTGGATGGCCATTAGAACTAAAGAATAAAGTCTTTTGCTGTGGATCATAAAAAGGAGTGATCTCATCTCCCAATGTATTAATTTCTTTACCTGCATTAATGGGAAAACTAAAATCAAAAGCATCGCTATCAATTTGGCGAGTGGTGTACCAAATATCCATTCCACCATGTCCATCAGGACGGTCGGCTGCAAAATAGAGGATTTCTATATTTCCGTTTTGAACAACCTGTGGATACATCGCTGTTGTTCCACCCATTTTAATATATTCTCGCAATCGAGCTGGAGTAGACCAACTATTGTCCTTTTTTCGAGTAACATAAATATCACAAGCTGCTCGTCCTCCTTTCCAATCATCGTTGGCACAAACTGTAAAATAAAATCGCTGACCATCTTTGCTAAAGCTTCCTTGACTGAGTGCACCCGCAGCAGCAGTTGGTAGTTTAGGTTCGATGGCGGCTGACCATTCTCCGCCTTCTAAACGCGAGCGAAGGATATTTGCCTGATTATTTCTACCAGAGGTGAAATAAAGAATACCGGAAGAAAAAGGAATTGGAGCAAAATCATTGGCTGGAGAATTAACGGCATTACCCAACCTGGTTAAGGTAGGTTGTAGTTCTGGATTTTCCATTCCTTCTGCGAGTAAACAACCTGCGATTTCGTTGTTTACCAACTTTTGGATTAGTGCTTTATCTGATCCTTTATAGATAGAAGCATAGGTTTTTAATGCGGACTTGGCTTCCCGGTAACGACCTTGAGATTTAATGCTGCGACCATATTTAAGACCGGCTAAAGGAAATTTTTCGTCTGACTGAATTTTTCCAAATGCCCTTTCTGCACTTCTATAATCTCCACATTTGAGGTAAGCCTCACCTGCTGCATTGATAAATTCTTTTTTACTCGGCTTTAGTCGATAAGCAGACTCATAAGCCTGCCCCGCAGCAGCAAAGTCGCCTTTACTTTCTAGCTCTTTAGCAGAACGAGAAAGTTGTTTCCAGTTTTGTCCTGAAAGACCATTTCCAATAAAAACGAACGCTAAAACAAGGATAAATATCTGAAACCGCTTCATGTCAACAAATTTAAAAAGAATACTATATACTTAATCGTAAAAAAAGGTTAAAAGTTGCTACAAAGGTTAATCAAGCTAGTGCCTTAGAATACACTAGGATTGGCATTTTTTAATAGGTGGTCTAAATTAAAAAAGTTGATTTAGATTTGTCCGTCCTTGATAAATCGTCCGACCATTTCCACGGCTACTGGGTAAACTTGATGTTCAAGACTTAATACTTTTCGGGCAATATCTTCCGGTTGATCGGTCGGAGCCAATGGACAGCGGGCTTGTAAAATGATATTTCCTTCGTCATAATGTTCGTTAACGTAATGAACGGTCAAGCCACTTTCTTTTTCTTTATTATCAAAAACGGCTTGATGTACGTGATGACCATACATGCCTTTGCCTCCGTATTTTGGAAGGAGCGCAGGATGAATGTTGATAACTCTGTTGGGAAAGTCCTTAATTAAATATTTTGGGATCAGCCATAGAAATCCAGCCAAAACAATTAAGTCAATTTTATGGTTCGCTAGTTTAGCAGTAAGGTCTTTTTTTTCATAGAAATTATCTCGGTTGATCAGTAATGTTTGGATGCCGTGATTGGCTGCACGATCCAACACACCCGCATTTTTGCGATTAGAAACAATCAGCTGAACGGATAAATTAGCATGGTCTTTTAAATGTCTGATAATGGCTTCGGCATTGGAGCCTCCACCGGAAGCAAAGATGGCTATGTTGAGCATATTAGATAGCTGGTTGGCCGGTTAGCTGTTAGCTGGTTAGCTTCTCTTTATTATATAAGAGCTTGTCCAAATTTGCCAATTGCAGCTAATTAATGGAAGTTTAGACAAGCTCTAACTTTGTAGGAAAGAGCAGCAAATCAGTTAAGTAGCATAACTAGCTGATTAAAAAAAATCACGCGATAAAAGCAAGTGTACTAGTGCCATGGGCACTAAGTTCTTTTGTATTTTTAGTGTTTTTTTTCGCTACTGAGGCACGAAGAACACGAAGAAAAAAAACTTTGTGTTCTTCGTGCCTTAGTGGCAATTCTATTAGATAGAAATTTAGTAACAAAGGCACTACTGGCCAACAACCAATAGCAAATTAGCCATTAAATTTAGTCCAAAAACTGCAAGGTAGCCAATTTAAACTTCTTTCCTCTTTCACCGAATAAAATCATTTCTCGCTTTCCTGTTTGACGAGATACTTTGGGGCGGAAAAGTAGATTATCTTGTTGATTATTAATGAGTGGAGTCATCTCAAGACTTCCATCTCGATTGATCTGTGCAAGCGAAATAAGCGTTCGTCGTGTACTACCACTGAACCCATAAAGACGATCATCAGTTTGGTCATAATTTCGAGTATCATCGTTAAAAATGAAATATAATTTATCACGGACAATGGACATGGCATAGGAAGAAAAATAACCACCATCGTTACGCGTTTCCTGTGATTTTGGAATACGAGTGGCCCATTCGATTTCTCCATCAGGACGAATATTGGCTACGATCAGATCATTATAATTATAATAATAGTCATAGCGATTTCCACCACCACCAAAGCGATTTCCTGTAAAGTTGTCAAAAGAGTTGACGACGTTTACATAGTATTGTTCTCCAACTAAAACAGCTCCACCATCGTTACGTAAGATCAACCGGTCGAGGGAAAAAGATTTTAATTCTGCCTGTTTATTTACTTCACCAGATTGTTCTGCTCTTTCTGCACGTGCTCGTTTACGATCAGATAAGTCAGCGGTTAATAAATCAAAATCAAATTCTTTTGTATTGTTAGCATAAACATCTTTGGTTATCGGATCAAGTCGGAAAAAATACGTACCTCGCGCACTGGCGGTTCCTTTTTGAGAATAAAAACCCGCAAAAACCAAATGTCCGTCGTTGGCAATTTTAAAAGTCAGATCCGTAATGAAGTGATTTTTTAATTCTATTGGATATTCAACTATTTTTTCTCCACTAGCAGAATAAGCTAGAATGCTGTAACGATAATTCGCTCTTCCTCTTTTGATCTCTTTGGCACCTTTGTCAAAAACGGTATTTAGTAAATATACATTTCCGTCGTTGTCAATTTCAAAACTTTCGATGTTTACATTTTGATCAGGATAGGGTAGGGTAACCTCTTTTTCCCATAATGGTGTCATATCTTGATCGTAGACATAGATGGAAAAGGTTTCCTGTGTTTTACGACGTTCTGGATTTTGATTATAAATCAATAATTTAGAACTATCCTTTGAAATACTAAAATCGAAGTATCCTTCTCGTGCTTTATTTTTAGTGGGATTCTCTGCTACCTTCACTAATTTTTTTGAAGGGGTTAGTCGGCGATAACTTACCTCTTGAGCAAATAGATAATTTATTTTTTTCGCTTCATTATTAAAAGAAGTAAATAAATAGAGTTTACCACCGAAAGGGATGATGTTTTCGAATTCTACTCGTTTTTTATTATACTTCATATTTAACTTAACGGATTTCCGAAGTTTCATTTGTGGCGTATAATGCTCTAGATAAATTTTGCTTGGACCATCAAAACCTTGTTGTTTTGATTTTTCTCGAAGGGCATAGATCCCCGTTTCGTTAGAGGTAATAATTTCGGAAAGAAAAGTACCAGCAGGTTCGCTGAGTTCCTGTCCCCAATCCAGTTGTGTATTAATCTCCGGTTGTGCAGAGACGAGCGTGAATATTCCCAAGGTAAAAAAGAAGATCAAAAAAGAATTACGCATGCTTATTATTTTTGTTGAAGTGTTCCGTTGTTGAGGACATTTGGCAGTAACAAACAGAACAGCTCATGGTTTAGACAAAAATAAGATTGTCACCATGAAAACAGAAGAATAAAGTGAATGTTTTTTGAAGACCTTATCAACTGTTTTTTTTAACTAAAATTAACAAACTTTTGTAGTCAGGTAGTCAGTTAACGACCAATCGAACGGTATTTGGCTGCGTTTGCTGCGTCAAGTTTTGTCATTACTTTTTTTACTTTACTCTTACTGGCACTATCTGCCACTTTAAAAATGTCAATAATCTCGTTGGATTTAGAGTTAGCAAATACTTGGAGTGACATAGAATTAGGATAAGACTTGTCTGCTTTGCCTACATCTTCCAGCACTTTAGCGATGACCAGTTGAGCGGTCTCAACATCCTTGTGCATAATGTCTAAACCACGAATATGGTAATCGTACATTCCTTGTCGGTAAGGACGAAGTCGTGGATTAAGGATACTTTCTTGCATCCAGTAACGATTACGATTTCCATCTTGAGAACGCCATCCTCGATAAGCATTGGCTGCATTAGAAGGGATCGTATTGATAATTTCTTGAGCCTTACGGAAATAGTTTTCTCCACCAAAAGGAGCAAAAGTATCGGCGTCTAATCCTAAAATGATGTAAACATAAAAGCCTAGTAAAGAACTTAAATTATCTTGATAGGAATTATCACTAAACTGAATGGGTTGGAACTGTTGATAAGTAAATTGAAAGTCTTTATCATTATGTGAAATCAAAACCGTTTCAGCGGTACTACCATAAATTGGTCGTGAAGCTTGAATCTGAATACTACCAGAGAATTCGGTAGCAGATAATTCATCTGTAATATTAATTTGAATATTAGCATTGATTCTTTCTGCTGGCTCGTAGACATTTTCGGTCCATTTTCGAGTATTTAGAAATTCTTGAACTTGTTGTTGTAAATTCTCAAATACTTCAGGGTCTGTAGTTTGAAGTTTAGGTACGTTTACCTTTACTTGAAAATTCATTTCCTGTGCCTGAGTACAGTTAAATACCAATAAGCAAATAAAGATTAGTAGAATATTTTTCATAATTAAATTATTTTGACCAATTCGTCGACAATGTCCGTAGCAACGGCAGTTTTTGATTTAAGTGGATATTCGAGCATTGTTCCATCTGAATGAAGGATGGTAATCTTATTAGTATCGTGTCTAAAACCTGCTCCTTTATCTCTTAACGAATTTAAAACGATAAAATTGAAGTTTTTCTTGTGAAGTTTCCCTTTTGCGTTGGCTTTTTCGTCATTTGTTTCTAAAGCAAAGCCAATTGTAATCTGTTTTTTTGTTTTACTCGCTCCAAGTGTAGCGGCAATATCTTGTGTTCTTTCTAATAAAATCGATAAATCGCCTGCCTTCTTTTTGATTTTTTTGTCTGATATTACTGCTGGGCGATAATCAGCCACTGCGGCAGCTAATATTGCTACGTCCGCTTTTTTAAAAAGATCCGTTGCAACCTCAAACATTTCTTGAGCAGATTCTACCGAGATGGTTCGTACACTAGGGTGGGCGGTTTTTAAATTAGAAGGACCTAAAATCAATTGGACCTTCGCTCCTCGACTGGCCAATGCTTCTGCGATCGCAATTCCCATTTTACCAGAAGAACGATTACCAATAAATCGAACAGGATCAATCGCTTCGTAAGTAGGTCCAGCAGTAACGATGACTGCTTTATCTTTTAAATCTTGTGTTTGTCCTGTAAAGTCGCTGACCAACTGAACAATATCTGCTGGTTCTGCCATTCTACCTGCTCCTACCAATCCGCTGGCTAATTCACCATGTCCCACAGGAATAAGATGATTTCCACCCGCAATTAGTTTTTCTAGATTAGCACGGGTCGTAAAATGTTCCCACATATCTAAGTCCATTGCTGGAGCAAAAAACACGGGACAACGCGCAGACAAATAAGCAGCTAGCAACATATTATCGCAGATGCCATTGGCCATTTTTGCAAGGGTGTTGGCCGTGGCAGGTGCGATGATCATCACATCTGCCCAGAGTCCGAGTTCTACATGATTGTTCCATCCTTCAGAACTATGTACATCAGAAAAAACAGGACGCTGAGAAAGCGTGCTGAGGGTAAGAGGACTAATAAAGTCGGTAGCAGAAGGTGTCATGATGACTTGTACTTCTGCGCCAGCTTTGATAAAAAGCCGAGTAAGTAGCGCAGATTTATAAGCTGCGATGCTTCCGCTGATACCGAGGAGAATTTTTTTACCAGATAGGTTGGAATCCAAAATTTTAGCTTTAAATTAGACTAGTGCAGTAGGCACTAAGTTGTTATGTATATGTTTTTTTTAGGGAAAATAATTCTACTACGCAAGACTGCCTAAAAACTGAGAGAAAAAGTAACTCGTCAGGAAAACACGATAGAAGTGTTTGATTTTGCAGTTGAAGTTGCGCTTGCCCTTTAAAAAAATCGCTTTATTGGTTGTCTAGAAACTTAGTGCCTTTGACTAGCACTAAACTAGTTAGCCCTCTTCTATGATATGTTTGCAAAAATGAAACACGATAGAAGAGGGCTAAATATTATCTGACTGATAGCCAGAATTTTTTCGAAAAGAACGTTTTGGAAATTGCTTAGAATTTCTTCTCTTCGCGATCGTGGTAGTGAACTTCACCATTGCTAAACTCGTCGCTAGCAATTAGTACCGGATTTGGTAATCTTTCGTAGAATTTAGAGATTTCGATTTGCTCTTTATTCTCGTGAATTTCTTCAATTGTATCCGTATTCACCGCAAATTCTTCTAGTTTGTTGTGTAACTCGTGTTTAAGGTCAACAGAAATCTGCTTGGCTCTTCTAGAGATGATAACGAGTGACTTATAGACGTTTTCAGTGTCTTTGATCATTTCGTGAATATCACGTGCACCACAATTAGGCTCTAAGCCTTGAACTCTTGATTTAATGTCCGACATTAGCGATAATTTTTAATTGCTTATTGGATTTATTGATAATACTATTTAACTCGTCTTCGTGTTTACTTTTAGGGTGTTTACGAAGGAAGTTTTTGGAGTATTTTATTGTGTTATCGTATCGATCTTGTTGTTTAGCAAAAATGCTATTTTCTGCCCAGTTGAAGTAAGATTTTACAATCAAAAACCTCACCTGTTCTGCGTGTGGCGAATCTGGAAAGTCTTTCAACAAATTTTGAAAAGACTGGGTAGCCGACTGATATTGTTTTAGATCATAGTATAG
>CALGJS010000313.1 GCA_937927835.1 uncultured Saprospiraceae bacterium
TTGGTGGTCCCTTGGGTCGATGTCGCAGGAATGGTCCAATAGCAACCTTTTAGCTGTCCGTAGCTAACACAGTACTTACTTTCTTTAGGAATTTTAGTAATCATTAGTTTGATTAGCTTATGATTTAAGGCACGTTTATAGACTTCTTTTTCTTCAGGCGTATTACCTTTAGTTGGCAAGTCTAGTGAAAATACAGACGGTGTAAATCCTTGGCTAGCCAATTCTTGGGAGACAAAATTAATCTTTGCGCCTGGTAAATTCGTTTGAATAAAGTTGACGAACTCCCGAGTATTAAGATAAGCCTTATGGATACGTTTTAGCATCGATGGCATTTTGTTCGCTAAGATTTCCATTTGAAGATCGGTGGCTTCGTTATCACAAAGTTGAAGATGCAAATCGATCTTTTCCATTAAGGTCTTGGTCTGCTTATTCCCAACACAATATCCTGCTGTACAAAGTCCGCCACTTGGAAATTTCGAGCCACTGGCATAGGAGATTGTTCGTATGTTAGAAAGGATTGCACCTTCTCCTAGAAAGTGAACATTTGGACAAAAGGTTTGATCTAAAATAAAAACGGGATCAATCGCTGTGGTTCCACTAGCCGTTTTACGAACCTTACTTAAAGCTTTATTTAATTGAATCAAATCCGGAACTTCTACTCTTGGATTGGTAGGAATTTCTGCGATGATATATGGGATCGCATCTTGATTTGCAATTTTGGTAAGTACTTGCTCTACGCTTTGTACCATATCATTGTCTCCATCTACTGGTAGATCCACAATCTCTACGTTATCAATGCAGGCAGCTACCCGTCGTGCTTGGTCATTGGTTCCGCCATAACAATTTGGTGGTACCACAAACTTGATGGCTTTTCCTGGATGGTTTTCGTGCGCATCGTGCACCAATCCCATCATGATCGCATACTGGATAGAAAGTCCACTAGAACCTACTAAGGCGGTGGTTCCTCCATCAGTTATTTTTTGAATGGTAGATAATACCATTGTCTTGTTGGAAGCTCGATTAGACGGAGTAGCTTTTATAGACGAACCATTATTCATCGCTTCTAAAACGACCAAGCAATTCGCTGGTGTCATGGCGATGGTTTCTCTTCTTCGCACGTGTTGGATCGCTGGAATAAAGGAGGCGTCTACTCCACTATTAATGATTAGAATACTTCCTAGTCCTTGATAAGTTTGGACGATGAAGTCAATATTGTTTGGAAATTCATTATAACTAACTTCACCTTCTTGAGAGATAAAAATAGTACTCCCATCAAAGTCTGTTGTATCATCCGCAGAGTTTACTTTTTTCAGCTCAAATTCATAACCGTAAATCTTACGCAATGAATCAGCATCAAAACCCTTTGGTAGATCACTTTTATATAGGATTTGAGTTTTGCGATGGTCTATTAAATTTTTTCTAAGGATGGCAAGGATTGGGATCGTCTTGGAAGAAAAGGTAATCACTCTATCGGCAGATAAAATGTTTGCTTTGGCGATAAACCATTCCAATACACAGGACAGTGGATGTCCTAAACGGATATAATCAAAGGCAGTTGGTAGCTCCTTTAAAGCAGACTCATTGCTATTATTTTCGTTATATAGTCGCTCAAACTCGTCTATAAACGCTGTTTTGGCCAATTTTTCATTAAAAATATCTAGTCGATGTGTGGTTAGTCTTAACCAGTCCCTTGGGATATTATTTAAAAGGGAATTAATGTACTTCTGTATTTTCTTGTCTTGCATTGTCTAGTGCTTTAGATCAGGCGGCAAGATACGTTAATTAGGGGGAAATTGATAGGTTTTTTGTGGAGGGGAATATTCTTTTATTTCTCCAATACCTTTCCAACTTCTAGTGGTCGATCCGTTGCGATAATATCTACCCCTTTTTCAATCAGGTTTGTATAAACAGAATAGCTGATCATCATACAATTAGGTTCAGCGTTTTGTTTTTCAATAGGAACTTTAAAAATTAATTTTAACCAGGTTTAGTTCGCCACTTTTAATTCAAAAAGGGAAAGCACCACTACAATTATTATTTCCACAATAATATAAATCCATCCTAAATAAGTAATTACTTCTTGATGATAAAGAGCCATACCAATCGAAAAAACACAATACAATAAATTAATAATTGCGATTCCTTTTAAAAATTTTCCTAGATTTTTTTCCACTTTAAAATAACAATAAAAATCATAGAGCATAAAAAAACAAGGTAGAGCAGCTAATACATATAAGGCTCTTTTAGGAATCCCAAAATACTTTTCAAATTTCACTAGGACTACACCTAATAAAAAAGCTGAAACAAGGGCACCTAGGCCATCTAATAAGAAGAGATTTTTAATTTTTTTCATAGCCCATTTTCATTAGAAAACTACTTTATAAAAATATAATTTTTCTTGGGATTAGAACTATTTTTTGACTATTAATTTAGGAATTATACATTCAAAATTGCTTAAAGTTAGTAGCTGAATCAATTAGGTTTTATTATTGACTATGCTTGGGCTGATGATAGTCAATAAATTAGAGTAACTTAGCTCAACATTTGAATTTTGCCTGTTTTTGCTAATCTCTTTTTAGTATCGGCCTGCCAAGTTGGGAAATGATTTTTACTAACTTAAAGCATCGCCAAATTATGGATAAGGAGTATTTCGAAATAGAACCTATCAAACCCTTTTCTGAAAGCCTTATATGGCAATTGAATCGGGATTTCTATCAAGAACGAGGACTTGCCGCATGGAGTGAGAATATTGTACCTCATCATATGACTAGCAATTCCATGGTCGGCAAGACTTATGCTGAATTAATTTTTTCTTTTTTAAAGGACCTAGCCTCTAAGGGAAAAGTCACAGACACCGTTTATATTCTTGAGCTAGGTGCTGGTCATGGACGGTTAGCATTTCATATTCTTAAGCATCTAGAAAATCTAACCCGATCCATCAATACAGAAACACCTCCCTACTGTTATGTCCTTAGTGATATTGTAGAAGATAACCTTACTTTTTTTCGCCAACATCCACAATTTCAAACCTATTTAGAAAATGGCCTTTTAGATACTACCTATTTTGATGCGACTAAAAGCAAGGAATTGTTCTTACGGCATGCACAGAAAAAGATTTCTCCAAAAGGGTTAAATCAACCACTCCTAATAATCGCTAATTATTTTTTTGATTCGATTCCAACAGATTTGTTTTTAATTCGAGACAAAATGATTTCTACTTGTTCTGTTACACTTCAATCGACCGAAGATCCAACAGAGATGAGGGCAGAAAAATTAATCAGCAAAATAAAATTGAATTACTTTAAAGAACCAATCAATCCTCCTTTTTATGTAGATCCTCTGATTAATGAAATTCTGGAAGATTATAAAACGTTAGTTTTTGATACTTATTTATTTTTTCCTAAAAAGAGTTTAAACTGTTTGGCAAACCTAAAAGAACTTTCTACAGAAGGCATGATGCTCCTGTCAATGGACAAAGGGTTTCATGATATCCATGATTTAGATAAAAAAGATGAACCTGAAATTATTGCACATGGCAGTTTTTCTTTTTGGGTAAACTTTCACGCTATAAGTTCATTTTGTGAAAAACAAGGTGGTAAAGCTTTATTCCCTTCTTTTTCAAATTTCCATTTGGACATTGGTTGCTTATTGTTTTTAGCGGATAGTGAGACCTTTGTACAAACGGATGCCGCCTATCAGCAATTCGTGAATAATTTTGGTCCAGATGACTTTAATACTATAAAACGGCTGGCTTATGCAAATGTCTCAAAATTAAAAATTAAAGATTTAATTGCTTTGGTTCGATTAAGCGCTTATGATTCTACTATTTTCATTAAACTATTGCCTCGAATAAGGCAGGTTTCTGGGGCTATTACTTTTAATGAAAGAAGAAGGTTAGAACAAACTTTACACCAAGTGTGGGCGATGTATTTTAGTATCAACGAATCCTTTGATCTTGCTTACGAAATAGGAGGTGTTTTTTATGATCTTGGATTTTATGAAGCTGCCTTAAATCAATACGAATACTCCATTAATTTATTCGGACAAAAAGTGGATATTTATTACAACAAAATTTTATGTTATTATCAATTAAGAAAAGATCCTCTATTTCTAAAAACATTAGATGAAGCTAAACTAGCTTTCCCGAATAATGAAATGTTAGCAAAATTAGATAAGCTTGATATGACCAGTAGTTAATCATCTTGAAATAAACAGGAATCTACTTTTTTTCTTGACGCAAAATTTTCTCCATTTTACGACCTTTTGCCAATTCATCGATCAGTTTTTCCATTTGTCTACATTGCTTATACAGTTCAAACTCATCAGCTATTTCTTCAATCCGATAACCACAAACGACTCCTTTAATCAAGTATTCGTTTGGATGTATTGTAGCTTTTTGAAAAAAGGTACCGTAGGTTGATTTTTTATCAATATGTGCTTGTAAAGTATCTTGGTCATAACCCGTAAACCATTTTATTACTTGATCGAGTTCTTCTTTTGTCCTACCATTTTTTACCAATCTATTGAGGTAAAGTGGATAAATGGTTGCAAATATCATATTGGCAACCTTTTCATTTTTTTCAGCTGTAACTTTCATTTTTTTATTTTATTTATGTTCTTTTTCTATTCCATATTATTATTTCACTTGATGTTCCAACTACCAATGAATTTCCAGAATCTGAAAATTTACTCATTTCCTACCTTATCAAGCTCAAACTTTATAGGAAGCTTAAAATATATTTTAATATAGGAATCTTTGGTTAAATTCTTGTATTTTTCTAAAAACTAAATATGCAAAAGTTATCCTTTCTTTTTTTATTATTATTTAACTTTTCTCTCTTTGCACAGAATGGCCCGATTAATCCATTAAGTACTAGAAGTCATGGAATCGCAAATGCTTCGGTTGCATTCAATGATATAAATAGTCTGTTTAATAATCAAGCTGGGTTAGCCAATTTAAAGACAACCAGTATTTTAATATCGGCTCAAGAAACATTTAAGAATCCAAATTCCGATAATCTTGGTGGAGGATTTGCCGTTCCGATTTCTACAGGCACGATCGGATTTAACTTCCATTATTTTGAGGCTGTTGAATTTGAACAAGTAAAAATTGGGATAGCTTATGCTCGAAAATTAACGGATTTACTATCAATCGGCGCACAATTCGACCTATTGATTTCTCAATTTTCCCTTCAAAAAAAAAGTAATTTATTCACCTTTGAAATTGGATTACAATATCAAGTAATGGAAAAAGTATTATTGGGCATTCATTTATATAATCCTACAAAATTGGAAATAATCCAAGATGAAGCCTTACCAACGATATTTCGAATCGGAGGAACTTACACGCCTTATAAAAAATTGCTTGTACATGGGGAATTAGAAAAGGACTTTGACTTTCCTTTCGTTTTTAAAACTGGAATTGAATTCGAATTAGCAACTGATTTATGGTTCCGACTTGGGTACCAAAACAGGCCAACTAATATTAATTTTGGATTAGGCTATTTATTTAATAACAGATTTCGATTTGATGTGGCAGCCTATTACCAACAAGGTTTAGATTTAAGATCAAGTGGCACCTTAGCAATCGCGGGTTTTGTTCCAAGCTTCGGAATTGGTTATCAGTTTAATTGATACGGATGTTTCTAACTTTTAAATCATCCTTACAAAACTTCTTTCTTCCCTTCCTTAATCATTGTTTTAAAATTCTCAACAAACTGAATCATTTTTATATAATCTTTTGGTTGAGCAAGAACAAAGTTATTACTAAATATTAAGATCGCTTGTCCATTACTTTCCAGATGATCTAGTCCACTGATTTCAATTAAGACTTTTAATCTTTCTGTCATAAAATCATCCATCGTGTCAACATCCTCTACTTTTACAATATAATTTTCTGGAGGATTATTATAAAGAGAATAATCAATATCACTATGTTCAGAAATAGGAAGTAATTTATCGATGAATTCTTTTTTCTCAATCGTGAACCTTGGGATAGAGAAAGAAAGTTTTAACAACCCAATAGTGGTTTTATATTCATCGGGAAAAATATCTGCTCCTTCCTCAAAAGTTACATCCACAAAATTGATGGTCATGTCTTTGTCTCGATCGAAAATGCAATTCGTTTCTGCCTCAATGGGACGAGTTTTGAAAAAATAGAAGGATTTAAAATAGTCTAAATCTTCGATAGGCTCCACTTGGAAATCCCATTCATAACTTTCAGCCATTTCTTTAAGCTTACTTTGTCTCCTGTTAAGTGGTTCGATGGTATCCACCTTTATTTTGGTGGCCAATTTATGATTGGTAGAAGAAATATGTTTTTCTAGTCCTTTGATTTTTATATTCCCTCCTGTATTTTGTTGGATTTTTTGAAAATCATATAAATCCTCTAAGACCGTAGTACCAACCAATCTAGTTTCAGATAAATCAATAGTCGCATCAGCACCTGATGGAATTTGACTTACTAGATTATTGATTTTAATAAGCCCTAGAAAGTTGGCAATCCCTCTGATTTTCAAATCATAACTACCATCTGGTTTCATAACTAAATTAGAACCAGAATCAAAAATCATTTTAAAAAACCGAGGAATGGACACTCTTGCCAATAACATATGACTAACCAAAGCCAACATCAATCCGCCAAAAAGACCAATTAATAAATTAGTATAAAGCGTTAAAATCATCGTACCCACAAAGAAGATTAATTGTTCAATTCCATGACTATAAACTTGTTTAAACACAGATGGCGAAGCCAATTTAAACCCAGCATAAACCAATAAAATGGCAAATGCACACAACGGAACTTTTTGCATAATCGGACTTAGTATTAGGATAAAAACCAACAATAAAAGTCCTTGGTACATATTAGACCATTTTGTCTTGGCGCCGTTATGGACATTAACCGTACTTCGAATAATCACCGCAATAATTGGCAAACCACCAATCAATCCCGCAACCATGGTACTCAATCCTATGCCAGTCAAATCTTTATTTAAATCCGTCTTTCGTTTATAAGGGTCTATTTTGTCAATAGCTTTGGCAATGGCTAAGGATTCAATACTGGTTATCACTAAAATAGATAAGGTCGTGGTCCAAAATTCAATGGTGCCAATCTTACTAAAATTAGGATGCATAATAGAATCCATTATATTATCTGGAATATCCAATAATAATTTTGGGCCTACTTCATAGGATTTCCCAAAAAATGGAAGTCCATGTGTCTCGAAGAAATTAAAACCATAAACAAAGGGAATCGAAATCGCGATCACCCACATTGGCGTAGGTAGTATATGGAAAAAACGATAGCTAATTTTTGAATGAAATAACAATAAAAGTAAACCTGCAAAAGAAATCATTACTACAAAAGGATTGGCCTGTGGCAAGTATACAACGGCATCAACCAAATTTTGAATGATACTTGGACTCTTTGAATAAGTCCCTAGGGCAACGTGTATTTGTTTGGCAAAAATGATAATCCCTATGGCGGCTAATAGACCATGGATCACCGATGAATGAAAAATATCTGCCAACCTCCCCAACTTCAACAACCCCAAGACTACCTGAATGGCACCTGAAACTACGATTGCGGCCAAAACATAATTAAAGGCTTGTCCTGTTCCATCATCCATCAGGGTGATACCCAATAGAATTACCGCAATCACTCCTTTTGCAGGTCCATTGACAGAAATATGACCCCCTCGATAAAGTGTCGTTACCACACCACCTACAATAGCTGAAAGAACACCTGCCATTGCAGGAGCCCCTGCTGCTAATGCTATCCCTAAAGAAAGTGGTAAGGCGATTAAAGCAACACTTATTGCTGCAATTAAATCACTTTGCCAATTTTCAATTAATCCCTTAAATCCTTTTTTCGGCGTAATCTCCATTTATTTGTCTAACCTGGTTATGTAAAGCTTTTTCTCAACCGACCAAAATAGTAAATATTAATCAGTATTTCATCTGAAAAACAGTGATATTTCAGATAAACAAATATATCAACAACTATTCATTAAGTTTGTTTTAATATGAAAAATACCAGCTAAAAGATGGCAAGACGAAGATGTTGGAATCTAAGAATCTTTTATATAGCGATACGTATTTGGCTATTATAGAGGATAATACCCTACTTGATTGGAATAACTCGGATTTGTGGATAAGCACATTGAAGTTGAGAAAAATCTGTTGGAATGGATGATGTCATTCCTGTTTTAGAAGCGGCGTTAAAGAGTCATGAGAAAGATTCGGATATTGAAGAATTATTGGAAGAGCTAGGTTAGTCTTTTACTCAATCTGAAAACTTAATTATTTCTTAGCAACCGACTTTTTTCTTATTTTTTCTTCAAACGCTCTAATCGTATTCACAATTACTCCAAAGTCTGGATGTGCCAAATTGCAAAAGGTTGCTACCCCAACTTTATTCTCAGGATTAAAATATATAAGTGAAAACACGCCGATACTCCCTCCTTTATGAATTCTTAAACCTGGTTTTGACATGGCCCAAAGCACCCCAACATCATATCCATCATTTAAAGCACTTGCATCGTCGTCATCAATTTTATTTCTACTCAACAATGGATTGAGCAGCATTTGATAGGATTTTGAATTTAAAATTTTGCCTTTTCCATAAAATCCATTCATCATTTCAAGTAGATACTTTGATAAGTCATCTGCGGTAGATTTTAAATCGCCACATGGTTGACCTGAGTCCATAGCTCTAGGAAACTCAAATACTTGCCCAGGATATTCCTTTTCATACTGTATATAGACTTTTGAGACCGTTGAATCTAATGCTGGATAATCCCAGGAAGTGCTGGTCATGTCAAGTGGTTGAAAGATATATTTTTCTGAAAAATCTGAAAGAGACATTCCCGAAACTTTCTCAATTATTAGACCAGCAAGATTTACACCCTCATTGGAATATTCATATTTTTCTCCTGGTTCAAAATTGGTGAAATTACTTTCGCCATACCATTTACCACTAGGTGTAAAAACTTCTTTTATATAGTCTTCTAATGCTAAGGCAGTTCCATCCCAGTAGTAAATGTCTCCTGCCAATTCTTTAGGCATTTCATCTGGCTTATAAATAGATTTTTCTAAAAGTTGACTTGGCCTTTTTTCTCCATCGTCAAAATCGTCATTTAACGAAGAAGTATGAGTTACAAGGTGTTGGATAGTAATAGGTGTTTTGGGAAAATGAGGACTGGTAATCTCAAAAGGCAAGAAGTCATTAACCGGATCATCCAGATTCAATTTACCATCTTCTATCAATTTCATGATGGCTACGCCAATAAAAGTTTTTGAAATGGAGGCAATGATGTGTTTGGTTTGAGGAGTAAACCGATGTTTGTTCACTTCATCAGCATATCCAAATCCTTTTGAGAAAATCATATTCTCCTCTTGAAAAATATTCACCGAAAATCCGGGTATAACCGATTGTTGGCTAATTTCAACCAACTTCATTTCGAGAGAATCAATTTCTTTTTGGAGTGGATGCGGGACAGGTTCAGAAGAAACTGGTGGTGCATCATTTTTACATGATAAAATCATGACTAAGAAAGCGGTCAGCGTTAAAAGTAATTTTAGGTTTTTCATATTTTATTTTTTGTATACAATGAAGTTGTTTAAA
>CALGJS010000314.1 GCA_937927835.1 uncultured Saprospiraceae bacterium
CAGATTTCAATTTCATTAATATTTTCAACAGCATTTAAATCTACTTCCCACCAAGCTTGATTTGTCCAAGTAGTACTCGATACAGAAAATTGAGAAAACCAGTTTCCATTCGTATTTCCATCTACTGCTCGACTTGCAATAGCACCTCCATTGGTGCTTGATTGACTTGCTATTTTATTCAATGCAAGATTTGTCGTTCCTGTGCCTCCTGTTAAACAGATGGCTGTTAGTTCAATACTTCCATCAGCTGCATCTATACAGCTTTCATCAGTTGCGATAGCTGCAACATCAAAGTCAGGGCAATTTGTTCCACAACCGGGAACAGGAAGATTTATACACAGACAATTATTCGAATCAAAGTCATCTACTGTACAAGGATTGCCATCATCACAAGTTGGTTCCTCATTGATTATCGTACATGTTGTCACATCAAAAATATCTATTGTTAAATCACAGCCATCATCTGGATCGGGGGCAGTATTCACACAGGCACAATTCGTCGCATCAAAACTATCTACTGTCAACTCGCAACCGTCATCACAACTAGGAGCGGTGCTTTCACAAATGCCATTCACTAATACATCGGTTGTGAGTGGACAGCCATCGTCGCAAACAATTGCTTCGTTGATACATTCGCAATTCGTTGGATCGAAACTGTCGTTGGTGTTTGGATCATTGTCATCGCAAGTTGGTTGTTCGTTGATGATGGAACATGTTATTTCGTCAAAACTATCAATGGTTAAATCACAGCCATCATCTGGATTAGGAGCAGTATTTATACAAGCACAATTCGCTTCATCAAAACTATCGGTTGTTAACTCGCAACCGTCATCACAACTTGGTGCGGTGCTTTCACAAATGCCATTCACTAAAACATCAGTAGTGAGTGGACAGCCATCGTCGCAAACAATTACTTCGTTGATACATTCGCAATTCGTTGCGTCAAAACTGTCATTGGTGTTTGGATCGTCGTCATCGCAAGTTGGTTGTTGGTTGATGATGGTACAAGTTGTTTCATCGAAACTATCGATGGTTAAATCACAGCCATCATCTGGATTAGGAGCAGTATTGATACAAGCACAATTGTCTGCGTCAAAGCTATCGGTTGTCAAATCGCAACCATCATCACAACTAGGAGCGGTGCTTTCGCAAATGCCATTGACTAAAACATCGATTGTCAAGTCGCAGTCATCATTACATGTAGCTACAGCAGTATAGATACAAGTACAAGTTGTTGGATCAATTGAATCAACGGTGTTTGGGTTGTTATCATCACAAGTAGGAGGAACACTTGCTTCTCCGATGGTTACCGTTTCTGTAAAGTTACAAAGATCACCTCTTGTTATGGTTACTTCGTAGGTCCCCATTGGTTGATTAAAAATGGAAGCACCAGTTTGGATTGGGTTGGTATTCCATTCATAATTGATTTGATCCGTTTTATTGTTGAAAGCGACGCCAATATTTCCATTTGAGGATTGATATAGAAAATCTTGATCTCCATCATTATCTAAATCGCCATTTAAAATACTTCCATTAGAATTATCAAGGTCATTTCGCAATAAAGTACCTGCTGCGGTAAAAGAACCTGTTCCATCATTTAAAAATAAGGTGGTTGGTACAGAAATAAATTGAGCATTTGAGAATGAAAACGCAATATCATTATCTAAATCATTATCAATATCAGTAATGGCGATATTACCTACAGGGAAGTTCAGATAATTAGTAAATCCATCTAGTGGTGGAAAAGGATTTGCTACTTGCGTAAAAATACCAGTTCCATCATTCATGTAAACTTGGACTTCTTCAAACCATTGCAATACTAAATCGTTAGTGCCATTTCCATCTAAATCAGCTACTTGCATTTTATCAAAAACACCAAAACTTTGACCAGTGTAAGTGAAAACACCAGCACCATCATTGAAAAGAACACGCGTGGTTGGAAATTGTCCATTAAATGATGCAGCATATAAAATGTCTAAATTTCCGTTATTATTTACATCAGCAAATTTTATACTTACAGGAGAACCTTCAAATACATTTTGAGTATTTAAAGTGAAATCGCCATCACCATTGTTTAGCCATAAATTGATTTCTTGATTACTCGTACTTGAGATAACATCAATATCACCATCCGCATCAACATCTCCAAAGTCCAAATTAGGAGGACCACTTCCAGTTGTTCCATACAAATTTCCACTATCAATAAAATTACCGGTTCCATCATTGAAAAAAACTAAATTTTCATTTATTTGGCCAATGAATAAATCGTTGTCGCCGTCTTTATCAAAATCAGCAGAGATCATTTTTTCAACAATATCTACTCCTGCGAGTGTATTGTTTTCAATAAAATGGCCTGTTCCGTCATTTAGTAAAATTTTAATGCCAAATGTTCCACCAATTACGGCATCCAGATCATTGTCTTGGTCTACATCGATTAATATGTGTTCAAAAGTACCTAGAAGGATCTGATCTTCTAAAGAAAATTTTAATGTTTGATTTGAGTTTACAATTGCATAGGCAGTTCCATTGCTTCCATTACTACAGGTAACATCAGTGCTATTGAATGCTATTTCAATATCTCCACAATCGTGTACACAAGCACAAATGTTTGAGTCGAAAAAATCTACGGTATTAGGATCATTATCATCACAGTTTCCTGTAAATGGTGTTGGTGCGATCAAGGTGACGCTGTCAATTATTTCACATCCAATATTATTGGTAACGGTCAGGGTATAAGTTCCTGGCGCAAGATCAATCAAATTATTAGTAGTCTGTTGAGGGGTGGTATTCCAAAAGTAAGAGAGACTATCATTTAAGGTGTTTTCTAAACTTTCTAGCTCAAAGGTCCCAGTTGTATTCGTAAAATAAAAAAGATCAATATCTCCATCTCGATCAATATCTTTAGCTGAAGAAGCGCTTGAAGAAGCTAACGCTAATTGACCGATCAAACTGGAACCAACAAAGGTGCTATCTCCTTGATTCAACCAAAGGCTATAAGATTCTGTTTCCTCATCTTCATTAACAACACCGAAAAATACATCTAAGTCTCCATCTTGATCTGCATCTGCTAAAGAGACATCAGATGCACCAAATCGATCATCTAACAGATAACCAGGAGTGAAGGGACCAGGAACGTTAACAGGTAAACCAAAATTGAAACGAGTACCAAAAGTTCCATCGCCATTATTTAATATTGTTGAATTACCATCACCACTTGCTATAACTAAATCCTCAATTCCATCATTATTCAGATCTCCAGTTTTAATTGTATTTCCAGACTGAAGTCTTGGTCCTATTGTTGAAAAATCACCTGCTCCATTATTGATTCTCGTCCCTCCAGATTCTGTCAAAAAAGCACCTTGAAGCCAAAGAATATCTTTTTTCCCATCATTACTAAAATCAAATAATAGCAAATCAGTAATGCCACTTGCCAAATCAAAAAACGGTGGGACAAATGTTTGATCAGATTCAGTAAATACATCATTTCCATCATTAATTAAGAATCTAACTTTTACAGGATTTCCATCATTATCGGCCACTGCAATATCTAAATCCATGTCACCATCTAAATCTGCAATTTCAGAATGATGGGTTGATGTTGAAGGACCAATTTTCAAACAACTATCAGTAAAGGTTCCGTTTCGATCATTGAAATATAGTTCATCTTTTGCAAATTCTTTCCCAATATAAATGTCGAGATCACCGTCGTTATCCCAATCTATTAAAGAATGAGATATGCCTAATTTTTCAAAAGTTAAACTAAAGTTATTAGTCCCATCATTTAAAAATACGACTACTGATTTATCTTGTTGAGGTCCTGAAAGACTTCTTGAAACAATTAAATCTAAATCTCCATCCAAATCTAAATCAACAAAATCCTTTTTTCCAAATGTAGTTAAACCAATAGTTGGATCTAGCGCAGTTTGAAAATTTAAAGTAGAATTGTCTGGATCTTGAATAATGGCTTGAATGGTTCCATTATCGTTGCCATCGCATGTAGGATCTGAAGTTGTAAATACTGAAGAGAAATTTTCGCAAACTTCGCTTAATGGAGGATTAGAACAGGTGCAATTTTCTTCGTCAAAAAGATTTGCTGTAGTAGGGTCATTGTCGTCACAAGAAGCGACTGAGGATGGTGGTGCTACTAAAGTGACACTATCAATTAAAAGACAACCTTGGGTATTGGTAACCGTCAAGGTATAGGTGCCAGCTTCTAGGTTTGCGATATTTGCTGTTGTTTGTATGGGTGTTGTATTCCAGCTATAAGTCAATCCATCAGCAATCGTGTTCAGTAATGTTTTAACATCTCCAGACTGGGCGTTATACAATAAGTCTAGGTCTCCATCACGATCTATATCTTTAACAAAAGAACGAAATGATAGTTCCCACTCGACTAAGGAAATCAGATTGGAACCAACAAAAGTACCATCTCCTTCTCCAAGATATAGACTTTTTGCGTTAGCGTTTCCTACTTCATCCACGACACCAAAAAGGACATCTAAGTTTCCATCTAGATTGACATCAGCTAAAGAGACACCATTAGCATCAAACCAGATCGTCCCTCGAGGAGTTGGCTGTCCACCTCCGAAATAAGAAGGATCAGTAAAAGAATCATCTCCATTATTTAGTACGGTATAATTTCCATAACGTCCTACAGCTGCAAAATCTAAAAATCCATCATTATTTATATCACCTATGGTTAGTTGTCTAGCAGATCTAAAAGTCTGACCAATACTAAAATTCGAGTTACCATCATTTATCAGTGTTCGGACTCCATTAGATTCTTCTGGAGTAATAAATCCTGCAGATGGGGTAGCAAAAACAATATCTTTATCTCCATCATTATTAAAGTCAAAAATTACTAAGTCGCTAAAAGGGAAAGGAAGAACTCCACTAAACTCTTGGCTAGAAGGTGAAAATTGGTCATTTCCATCATTTATTAATATTTTAATCTTTGCCGAACCACCAAAACTAAGTTCTCCAACTCCAGTAACAATATCCTTGTCACCATCACCATCAATATCTGCTATGTCGGAGACAATGGTATTCTCATCATCGCCGATGGATAAGCCACTATCAATAAATAGTCCTGTTCCATCATTAAAGAACAACTGGTCACTTTCACCAAATTTGCCAAGAAAGATATCTAAATCATTATCATCATCATAATCCACTAAGTGATAACTTAATCCTAATAATGTCATGCCAGAATTAAAATTACCAGCGCCATCATTTAGAAAAATAGTAATAGCTCTATTCTCTGTTCCAGGTCCTACTGAAATATAATCCAAATAATTATCACCATTAAAATCCTCAAAATCACCTATCCCATCTAGAGTAGTTATTTCGGCTCCTGTGATAAAATTAAGTTCATTATTATCTGGATCATTCAGGTTGGTTTGAATACTACCATTCTCTAAGTCAGAGCAATCTGGATCTGTAGTCAACAGTTGAAGTGAAGTGTTTTCGCAAAGAACACTAAAAGGTGTATTCACACAAATACAGTTTTCTGCATCAAAAATATTAGCGGTGGTTGGATCATTGTCATCACAACTCGGTTCTATAATTTCACAAATTCCGTTGGTCACTACTTCTGTCGTAAGTTGACAATCATCTGTACATCCATTTGGAGTGAAAACACAAGTGCAAGCTATATTATCAAAAGAATCATCCGTACCATCGTTATTATCATCACAAATCGGAAACAAAATTTCGCTAAGATTATTACAGCCGGGGGCATTATTATAAATACTCAAATCAAACTGAGTTAATGGAATTAAAGCTGCTAAAAAACAACAGGCTGATAAAGTTTCATTATTATAAACTTCAAGGTTCAACAAACTATTTACATTGGATAAGCCGGTCACATTTATTAAAGAAGGATTATCTCTAATTAGAATTTGATTAATGTTTAATAAATTAGTGAATCCACTTATGGTAGAGAGCATTGGATTGTCTTCTAAAGTTAAATCTCGTATGTTTTCCAATAAAGAAAAGCCATTTAGATTCATCAATGAAGTATTATCTTGTATTGATAAATTATCCATAGTTAAAAGTCCATTAAACCCATCAATACTGTTTAGTTGGTTGTTTCTCAGAATACTTATATTTCCAGAAATATTATTGCTAAGGCCAAGGTTAGTGAGAGTGTTTAACCCGCTCAGTTCGGTTAATGAAGGATTATCAGTTATGGAAATGGAACCAACTATGAGTGAAAGATTCTGAAAACCACTTATCGTGTTTAATAGAGTATTTTCTTCAATTATTAGTAATCCTCCAAAAAAAGAACTTCCAATACTATTCAGATTGTTAAACCCTGAGAGGTCAGTTAATTTAAGATTGTTTTCTAAACGAAGAGAGTTGCCAATTATTGATAGCATTGGAAAGTCAGGGAGCTCGATCAAATCATCATTTCCTGATATATAGATAAACACTCCAACCTCCGTAAGCATATCCATTCCAATAACCTGGGTTAATTTTTTATTATCAGTAATTGAAATTCCTCCATCAAAATAAAGATCACCAACTAAATTTAGATTAGAAAAGCCATTGATTAATTTTAATTCATTATTTGCTTGAATAAGTAACGAGTATCCGATAGTCGACAACATATTGAAACCACTAATCTCCTCAATCTTAGTATTATTAATTATTCGAAGATCTACTCCAATAAATGTTAGATTAGAGAATTCACTTACAGCTACTAAAGAATCATTGTTGGCCAGTGCTAAATTTTGTCCAACCGTACTAAGGTTATCAAATAGAGGCATATTAATCAAAACTGGATTGTTATTTATAAACAATTGTCTATTAACATGTACTAAATTTGAAAACCCGGAAATGTTTTTCAATGAATCATTAAAGGTAATAGAGAGGTCTATTCCAATTGAATCAACATTATTAAAACTTGTTACTTCATCTAATATTGGGTTTGATTTAAGCAGAATGCTTGCTCCTATTTTAGAAAAATTAAACTCACTAATTGTATTCAATAAAGCATTGGAATCAATTATAAGATTACCTCCAATACTAATTAAATTCCCAAAATTATCAATTGTAGTCAAAAGCGGATTAGTCTTAATATCTAAATTCCCTCCTACAATCGTAAGAATAGACAAAGCATCTAAATTCTCAATATCTACTCCTGTCACAACAACATTTCCCGTTACTTCTGTAAAAGCAAAGTCATCGACTTCTTGTTGAGTGGAAAGGAAAATATCTCCGTTAAATATTTGAGCATGTATTGTGTTAGAAGTGCAAATAAAAAAGAATAGAATAAGTGTAGCGTAGAAATTTTTCATCCCAAAGTTGATTCTAGTTGGTTAATAAAATAACCAGTCTTATCAAGTATTGATAAGATTAGTTATAGAAAGATTTCGTTTTTGGAACTACAAAATGAATTTAGGGGAAAGGTATTGTGAAGCCTTTCGATTGTGGTAAACAAGAAATAAAAATAGGAATGTGTCTAGAGTCTTTTTGTTGGGATAGTAAATGTAATTAAAAAAATTGATTTGTTCAAATCAAATCAATCGAATTATATGGGTAATTATATGAAATCTTTCAGCCTTATCGTTGATGAATTAATACATTTAAAACACTCTAAATATATAGACAGCTGATAATTAACTCTTAAATAGGATGGGGGGAATATTTTAAACCTTTAAGGCATAATTTTAAATCTGGTAATAAATTTACTACCTTCTTAAATTTCTTCAACCTTATATGGCTGAAATGTCCAAAATATTTTCTTATTATAGAAATCCAATGCATCATGTTTTCTGGATGAAAACATGATGCATTTTGCGTTCGCTTCTTGATAATTATGCGATGGGCCTATTGTTTTTTGTTCTTGCTAGTTCTATCGCATTGCCTTTACATACAGATCAATCCCTGATTTTTTGATTTCTGCTGCTTGTGCATTGGCTGCTGCTCTATCCGTAAAACTACCTAGAGAAATCAAATTTAGATTCTTTTCAGATAAAACAATACTTGCTTTTGGAAATCCTGCTTTTTTTAGCCGTAAAACTTCTTTTACTGCATTGTCAGCACTAGCGAAAGACCCGACTACTAAAACATATTTTGACGGAACAAATTCTTTGACAGGTTGGCTATATTCCTGAGGGCGAGCAGGTGGAGCAGGTGTTTCTGTTTCCTCTTCACCTTTTTCAATATTGAAACTAGTCTTCGCCTTTGCTTTAGCTTTCGCTTTTTTCGCTGGAGTGCTATTACCTTTTGACTTAAATTCTCCAGCAAGGGCTTTTCCTTTTTCTGCTAAAGCTGCTTTTTGTTCCTTTATGTCTGACTCATTAGCCGTCGGTGCTTTTTTTGTAGTTGTTTCACCTCTATCGTAAGGACGTGCTTCTTTTGTATCTGGTTCTTTGTAGAAATCTTCTTTGCTACGTGCTTTACCTTCACTATCTAGACGTGTACCACGGACGGCTTCCATTGCTTTTTGTCCGTCGGTTTTTTGTCCGTCTATCTTTTCAGTAGGAGGAGTAACCACTTCGGTCTTTTTGATGGCAGGCACTTTCTTTTTTTCTAGGGCAGGTGCTGCTTTTTTCATCTCTTTGATGGCAGATTGGTTAAGTCTTTTTTCAGCATTATCTGCTAGCGGTTTTCTGATTGATTCAGCAGTATCGGGCTGCGCAAAATCTCCTAAAAGAACCATTCCTTTGTAGCCGCCCCATAAGAGACCAAGTAATAATAATATGATTAGTAAATCCTTCATGTTTATGTTTTTGAAACTAAAGTTAAGTAGTCAGTATCTAGTGCCTTTGGCACTAAGTTGTTAATTAGTTAATCGGTGGATCAGTCACGTATTACGCAATGCTAACTTAACCGTCTATGGTTTAATTGTCTATGGTTGCTTTCTTACGCTAGTATTGTCTAGTGTTTGATCGACCACTGATTAACTAATCAACTGATTAATTATTTGTAAATTTAAAGTTTGATTATAAACTTTAAATTTTTTTTAATAAATGCCGCCGAATAAACGGACTCTCAGATGTATCAAGTGCCTTTGACCTTTATATATAGAAACTTAGTGCCTACGTCAGCAGTAATACACCCTAATTTAAAGGTTTTACCAGAATTATAAAAGCTTTTCTGCAGTTTTCTCTTCTATTTTAAGGTTTAGCAATCCACCTCCTAGGGTAAAGTGAACCAATTTGGTTACTTCTGTTGGAGCAAATATTTTTCGAACACCTCTTTCGCAGAGTGCAAACCAACCTGCTTTATCTTTTGCGTGTTTAGAATAACGATCTTTTAAGCCTGCAAATTTAGAATTTTTTATAATAATACAACGATCTTCCGTCACTACCAGCCAATCAATCTCTGTTTCAAAAACTTGTGTACCTATTTTTAGATGTAAAGGATAAGAACGATAGATTTTTCCTTTTCCCAATCGATCTACCTGTTGATAAAATTGTTTAGACCATTGACAAATTTCATTGCCATTTGTAAAATCTTCAGCTTCATACCGATTGATTAATTGTTCCGCCATCCCAAGTCTTTGTTCCGGAGTTCTTTGTGGGTGATCTGCTAAAAAGAAATCTTCCACCAATCGAGCTAGCGGACGTAAATTTTGAGTGTCTGCTACCACGGGACCGCTGCTATATCCTTTAAAAGCACCAGGACTAATTTTGAGTGCACCACGTTTAAAATAAGTGTTCGCATCGATTAGGTAAGGTAAATGGGATTTTCCAGCAGGACGTTTTTCAAAATAAGTAAGCAATCCTTCTTCGGCTTCAATTTGTGGAAAGTCACGTCCGAAACTGGTTACCTCTGGATGAATAATGATAGGCTGTTTATTCCAAGTCCAGATAGATTCACTTGAACTTTGATCGAGGGTAGGGCGGTCATCATCACCTTCGTGACAAACCCGATTTAACCACTTGGTCTGTGGTCTGCTTCGGCTTGGAAAAACAAGATAGTCTCTTGCCCGGGTGATACCCACATATAATAATCGAGCTTCTTCTTGCAATCCCTGATACCGACTTGTTTCCTGTTCTGGACTTGCTGCGATTCGTTCTGCCAGATTGGTGCCTTTGAGTTGCAAACCATATGGATTGATCCAATAACGCAACCAACGATTTCCAAGAATATTATCGAGATCTACTTCTTCGGATTCTGCCACGATATTCATTCCCCACAAATTATCTCTAAAACCTTTTTCTAAATCATGACAAATAACCACTGGCCATTCTAATCCTTTACTACGATGATAGGTCAGAAGGTTAACGGCATCTTCTCCTTCTCCAGAACCTCGGGCATCTTTTTCTCCAATAGCCATTTCATTCAAGTAAAGTAGAAAGCCACCCAGCGAAGCCGCTGCGTGTAATCGGTTACAGTTGTCCTCGTATTGTAAAGTAAATTTTCGAAGCATGTCGACATTGTCCATTCGCTGAGGGATATTGCCCCAGTGCGCCATGATCCTTCGTAAGTCTAAAACTTCGAGTAAAAGATTTAGAATTTCAGTACTGGATAATTCAGAAGCTTTGGCTCGTAGATTGTTTAGTTTTTTGATCAATGGCTGATCGCTACTCCAATGTTCGTAGCGACGTTTTTTATCGTCTAATTGTAGCCAGTCTAGTCGGTCTTTAATTATTTTTTCAATCTTTTTATTAGCACCAAGCAATAAAATTTCAGCAACCGAGAGTGCATCCGAACGGTGCAGCATATATTTTAAACAAGCTAAAATTAATTTAGCTTCGGCAGTGTCGAGTAAACCGGTACGAGCGATGGCTGCTTTTAAACCTGCTTTATGAAGTGCTTCTGCGATGTTGAGACATTCTTTATTGGTACGACATAAAACGGCGATATCTCCGGCTCGTACTTTCCGCATTTTTTTAGAATGACGATCGATTACATTAAATTTGCGAACGATCATTTTTTGGATACTAGTTGCTAAGGCACCGTTCATCCACTCCTTTCCGGGTGCTCGACCCTCTCCATCAAAATCAAAATGCCAATTCATTAAGGCATCTTTCATCTCTAGATGCTCTCCCTCGGAAGTAGGATCATCTGGATTTTTGGCTTTGGTCCGTTTTGGTTTTAATGGGATTTGTTCTTTTGGTAAATCTTTAAATGCTTTGGTGAAAATAGCATTGGTTAGGTGAACAATGTCTTCTCGGGAACGCCAACTATATTCTTGAATGTCTTCTTTTTTGACGCCACCATTTTGGTTAATAATTTCCATCATCAATCGAGGCTCCGCACCTCTAAATCCATAAATAGATTGTTTTGGATCACCTACCCAGACGGAGTGTTTTGCAATCTTAGAAAGTTTTAGAAAAATTTCTAATTGGATAGGACTGGTATCTTGAAATTCATCGACCATGAGTAGGTCTAATTCAGCTTTAAGAATTTCGCATACAGTTGGTTGATCTAGCAGGCGATTTACTTGAATCTCCATATCAATATAATCAATCAGACCTCGCTGTTTTTTATAATTTTCATATTCTTGAATAGCCTCTATAGCAATATCAAAAATGGTCGTCAAATAGTTTTTTATATCAGCGTGAAATTCTGGGTGTGTATCGTGAGCACGCGCGATATCGATTAGGTCCGCAATATCATCTTTACTTTTTGCACCAACTTTTAGCTTACTGATTTTTACCCATTCGTGCCAGTTTAAAGAATCACCCAAATTAATTTTACGAAGCATCCCTTTGAGCGTATCTACGACAGCTGCTGTTTTTTTGGTAGCATCTTCATTGGCATCTAAGCGGTCAATGGTCGCGCGAATTTCATTGGCAAAATTTTCCGAAAGTACTTCGCCGGAAAGGGGAGAGATGGTTCCTAAAAAAGTAGTGAGCGTTGCAATGGAATTGTCTCGACTCTTGATCAACACTTTTGTTGAAAAATCATTCGATCGAGCAGTATCGGTTAATCTTTTTATTTCTTGTCGCCAGTCATAATATTCGTTTTTAGTCAATCCTAATCGAACACTATACTTTTCCATTTCTCGAATTCTATCCAACCGTAAAACAGTGGCTAGAGAACGATTAAAAAATATCTGTTGATCTTCGTCGGCAATAATATCTACTTGTGGGGAAACACCCGCTAGGAAGGCAAATCGTTTTAATAGTTTGACCCCCAATCCATGGACCGTACCAATGAGTGCATTTGTTAGCGCATTGGCTTCGTCTACTAGACCTTCTTCCAGTAATTTTCTCCGGACACGTTCCTGTAATTCTGCGGCAGCTTTGGTAGTGAAAGTAGTCGCAATAACACCGCTGGCTCGAACACCGCCACGTAGTAGTCCAACCATCTCTTCAACTAATCGATAAGTTTTACCACTTCCTGCACCAGCCGATATTATTTTTAAATTCATTTCTTTATTGTTCATGCCGTTTTCTTTTTTAGAATTCTCATTTCTTTGTTAACAGCATCAATATTAGAATTTGTTTTTCCACATCATAGACTCTACTGGCTTGAGGGTACGTTCGGTATATTTTGCATTTTTCTTTTTATTATAATAATTTTCCACCTCTCCTTCTATTGAAAAATAAATCAATTGTCCGATAGGCATTCCTGCGTATACACGTACAGGATGTACACAAGAAATTTCCAATGTCCAAGTATTACAAAAGCCAACATCTCCTTTTCCTGCGGTTGCATGAATATCAATTCCTAAACGACCAACACTAGATTTTCCTTCTAGAAAAGGAACAGAATTATGGGTTTCCGTATATTCTTCTGTTACGCCAAGATATAGCGTGCCTGGCTGAATTACATAACCTTCTTCCGGAATAATAATTTCTCTGGTTGTATTGTGTTTTTTAGCATCTAGAATTTCATTTTCATAAACTGCTAAAAATTTACTTAGATGTACATCGTAAGAATTGGTGCCAAGACAGGATGGCTCGTAAGGTTCAATAACGATTTCACCAGTAACAATGGCCGCTTTAATACTCGTGTCAGATAAGATCATATAATGTATTTGTTTAGTTTTTTTTAAGATTATCAATTTTCCAGATGATTAAGCTTCGATCATCGCTAGCTGAAATTAATTTATTTTGATAAGAAGACCAATATAAGTCGTTGACTGAATTGATATGTCCTTCGTATTTTTTTAGGTCAAGAGATTTTTTTAAAGTAAAATTTTTTAAGTCCCAAATTCGGATCGTTTTATCTCTGCTGGCTGTTGCAAAAAAATGACCGCTTGGATCAATTGCAATAGCATTAATAGTAAACCAATGAGCCGCTTCGGAAAAAATAGGCACATATGCTTTTTGAGAATCCCAAATTTTAAGATGGGCATCTCTTCCACCACTAAAAAGATATCGTTCATCTGGACTATAGTGGAGCGCAAAAACAGATTTTTCATGTGCGTTAGAAATCGTTTGTTTTATTTCTAAAGTATTGGCATCTAAAATATAAATATGCTCGTCACTAGCACCGATGGCTAGCTCGTTACGTGAGGGAGCATGGGTGATGCTGCGTAGACTATGATAACTGAGTTGTAGACTTTCAAGACTTCGTCTTTCTTCTTTTGACCATCTAGTTAATTTTCCACCACCACCTAAGGTGAAAATAAAATCACCTAATTCTAATATAGCAAAAACACCATTTTTATGATGTGCAATATCTTTGGTCTCTTCTGGATGCCCAGGTTTAACCCAGTGTACGCCACCATGCATATCGCCAACCACTAATGTTTTGGTAGATTGGATATATTTTAATGAAAAAATATTAGTATCTACTTTAGCAATCAGTCTTCCATTTTCTGGATCATCCAATGACCATTCTACAATCCAACCATCCCCAGCACCTGATAAAATAGTGTGTGGTTCTGGGCCGGTTTCGACCGCAAATACGGAAGCACGATGACCTGTGAGTTGTGCGATCTTTTTTGCGTGGATTTGCATATGACAAAGATAGCAAATTGTATCGGTCTATAGTGGTTTGTTACCTATCTGTAAGATGTTTTCTTAGAATACAATTTTTGATTCTAAAAACAGAGAATGAGTGCTGGATTACTTTGAATTGAGTATGTAGTGATCATTAATTTTTTTTTCGTAAAAAAAAACTAATTTCGCAGTATGGCATTAACTTTTCATCGCAAAATACAACCAGAAGGCGAACTCGGCCTATGGCATATTGAAGAAACAGAATCATATTTTTTGGAACGACTAGGACTACGTCGTCGTGAATATCAACAATTGGAGGTGCTAAAAGGGCACCGTCGATTGGAATGGTTGGCGGGACGTTGGTTATTACATCTTATGTCAGGTCGAAAAATGAGAGGCAATTGCCTTAAAGACGAGTTTGGTAAGCCTTATTTGTCCGATTCACTTTATGAGATATCCATTAGTCATTCTCGCGATCAAGTTGCGGTGCTGGCTGCTCCTTGTTCTGTTGGAGTAGATATTCAAAAAATTATTGGAAAGATTGAACGAATCGCTCATAAGTTTATGCGTGAACCAGAGATGCGGAGCTTACGAGATGCTACTCGGTTAGAACATTTACATGTCTATTGGGGAGCTAAAGAAGCACTATATAAAGCATATGGTCGGAGATCTCTGGATTTTAAGCAACATATTTTTATCGATCCTTTCGGTTACAATCCTGAAGGAGGCGTTTGTACAGGGCATGTCAGTAAAGGAGAATACTTACAATTTTTTGAAGTTAAGTATGAACTATTTGAGGAGGAATATATCTTGGTAACCGCGTTAGAAGATACCGGAGATATGCGAATCGTCTGATTTGTGAAAGCGCTTTTAAATATTGAGCGTCAGGAGTTAAAATTAATCTTAAAAGCAAATGTAGATTATAATAGTGCTATTTGCTTCTTTCGATCGCGCCTGCCTGCCGTACAATGTCATTAAGATTGAAAAATAAATATGTGTTCTAAATTTTTGATTAAAAAAAAGTTAAGTGATTTTTATGGTGAAATAGCAATTCACAAACCACTTAACTAAAAAATGAATAAAGCAAAATTACGCATTATAGAAGATTTACGAAAATTTTTAATTGAGGCAGATACAAATAAAGTAAGATTTACGACTTACAAGCATGCGTTTACAAAGCCAAAAAAATTAACGTTTATGTTAACGGTATTATTCTTATTGAATTTACCAAGAAAAAGCTTAGGAGTTGAAATAGAAAAATACTTTAAGCTATTAGATATGGAAGAATTGACCTGTACAAAGAGTGCAATGAGTCAAGCGAGATATAAAGTAAGACCATCGATTTTTATAGAATGGAACAAAGTACTTCAAAGTTCTTATTATAAACATAAGGAAGCAACGGTTGAATATTTTGGAAATTATCAATTGCAAGGGGTGGATGGGACGACACTTCATTTGATGGAAATGGAAGAAGTACGAGAGGTATTTGGTTGTCATAGTAACCAGCACAAGAGGATTCCCATGGCAAGAGTAATTGCGCGAGTTGATCTTTTAAATGATCTAATTATAGATGGGAAGATAAACTCAATTAAGAAAGGAGAAAAAGAGATGGCTGTATCACAATTAGATGAAGTTGCTGATAATGTGATTAGTATATATGATAGAAATTTTGCGAGTTTTTCATTTATGTATGAGCATTATCGGCGAGGCCTTCATTTCATTATTCGTTGTAAGTTGGGACACAACAAGGTAGTGCGAGATTTTGTATTATCAGGAAAAGAATCATCTATTGTGAATTTTACAGCTACTAAGAATGCGATTAAATACTTTAGAAAGCAAGATGTAGTTTTAGATAGTAAATCTATGTTAAATTTAAGATTAGTTCGGGTTGTATTAAGTACAGGAGAAATAGAAGTGCTAATCACGTCACTTATAGATGAGAAGGAATTTCCTACAAAGAATTTTGGGGAACTCTATAATTTAAGGTGGGGTACAGAAACTTGTTTTGATACGTTGAAAAATAAACTTCAACTAACAGCATTTAGCGGTCATACTCCGATGGCAATTCACCAGGAATTTCATGCTACTATTTTAGTAGCCAATATAAACACAATATTAATTCAAGATTGCAAGGAAGAAGTCAAACAGGTTAATCAGAAACGAAAACACAATTATAAAATCAATAAAAATGTAAGTATCGGTTGTATGAAAGATGACCTAGTCACGCTTTTTCTAGAAGAGGATCAAGAAAAAATATTAGAATTATTGGCAAAGATAAAAGCTAGATTTATAAGGCATATGGAGCCAATTAGGCCCGGAAGATCGTTTAAAAGAAAGTATAAACGGCGACCAAGATGTAAATATCATACGCTAACTAATTATCGACGTGCTATTTAAATATATAAAAAATGCAATCTTAATGACATTGGGCGGGCGCTGCGCGCGTTGAAGCGCTTTGCTTGTTGAATTGTTTATTTGTTTAATCGTTTAATCTGCCTTACTGCGTCGGCAGGCTGGTCGCTTAAAATAAAATATTCTCAAGAAAAAAATGATGGAATTTTTCCTTTGGAGCCGGGGTAAAATTTACATCTTTACAAAATATCAGAACTCAATCAGCGAAGCGCCTCAACCAGCGAAGCCCTCAATAAACCACCGACCGTTCATTTTCTAAAACCGCCGCCACCGCAGCGTCGTACACTTCGATCGTTTTCGCCTTTTTTATTTTTTTAATAATCCTAGCAGAATCTGAAAATGGGGTCGCAAAATATTCCCAGAAAGAAGCCATCTTCATAATGACCTGTTTTTCGCCTTTTAGTTTTTGCTCATAAGCAGAAAAAAGGGTGTCATGAAATTTGCTAAAAATCTCAAAACGATCTTCCGGATATAATTCTGTATCGTTTTTAATCATCCGTGGTAAAAATGGATCGGCAATCAATCCACGTCCCATCATCCAATGATCAATGGTTGGGAATCGTTCGGTCATCGCTCGATAACCAGCGACGGTAGTGATGTCTCCGTTGTAATATAATTTGTGTGGACTATGATCGAGGCAACGTTGAAACCCGTCCAGGTCTACTCCACCTTTATACAATTGTTTGCCGATCCGGGCATGGATGGCGATATTTTTTAAGGGATATTTTCCGAGTACCGGAAAGGTCTCGATAATCTCCAATGGATGTTCGTAGCCCATTCGCATTTTCATGGATACGACAATGTCGGTCTCCGTATGTACTCGATCCAGGATTCGATCAATTCGATCCGGATCATTAATTAATCCAGACCCCATACATTTATTAGTCACCATCGGATATGGACATCCTAGATTCCAGTTGAGTTCTTGGTACCCTAAACTTTGTACAAACTTCGTTACAAAAATAAACTCGTCTGCATCATTGGTCATGATCTGTGGGATAACGTTTAGAGTATCATTGTTCTTAAGTTGAATATCAAGATTGTAATTCCGTTTGATGATCATCTTCCCATTGAGGCGAATATAAGGAGCATAAAAAGTATCTACCCCTCCAAAATATTTTTGAAACGCATTCCGAAAACGAAAATCGGTAAATCCTTGCAACGGCGATGATAAGAGTGTACAACTCATGGAGCAAAGTTAAACTTTTTGCGATATCCGATCCCTTTTAGACTAGACGAAAAAATCAACTATATAACACCTCATTTGTCTGCATCATTACTGAACCATTCGAAAATCATATCTGCTGAAACATTTCGCAAAATGATCCTGTTAAAGAAAAATACGTGTTTCAAATAAAAAATATCATTATGAGTAGTAAGAAAAAATTAAAATTCAAAGATATCATCAATAGTAAAAAACCTGTTTTGGTGGACTTTTATGCTACTTGGTGTGGCCCATGCCAAGCACTTTCTCCAGTTATTGGGGAAGTAAAAAAAGAGCTGGGTACCAAAATGAAAGTAATTAAAATTGATGTGGACAAAAAGAAATCCATTTCGAATAAATACAAAATAAGAACGTTGCCAACACTAGCGATCTTCCAAAATGGTGAAATCCTCTGGAGAGCATCTGGTATGAAAACGAAAACAGAATTGCTCAATATAACCAGTAGATTTATTGATAATTCTTCTCAAGCAGCTACCACCTCCAAAGAAGGAACAAATGAACCTAAAAAGCAAACGTCTTGGTTTGGAAGATTATTTAAAAAATAAAAAATCGTTTTATCAATTTTGTAGAATCTCGAAAATTTAGACCAGCTTTAGGAGATTTATAGAAATTATACTATTTTCGCGTCCGATCCGAATAGATCTATTTAGAGAGTGTAGCTCAGTTGGTTTAGAGCATTACCTTGACAGGGTAGGGGTCGGGGGTTCGAATCCCTCCACTCTCACTTTAAAAAGCCTGCGATAATTCGTGGGCTTTTTTATTGGGATAAAGAAAATTGGGAGGTGTAGTATTGAGAGATAGGTTAGTCAAGGTTTTCAAGAGCAATTTCAATCTTTTTTCAAGAGCAATTTCAAATTCAATTTCAAATTCAAACACTCTATCGCGGCTTGCTGATTGGTTGATTATCTCCTTTTGGGTCTGCTTTTTTACGTTGAAGAGATTTGAAGTTGCGCTTGTAGTTG
>CALGJS010000315.1 GCA_937927835.1 uncultured Saprospiraceae bacterium
AAGGTCCTGCGTCCGCTTTAACTACTGTACTAGGTAAAACGACCTGAATGCAATTTAATAAAATGTTTTTAAATTAAAAAATAAAACACAAAATATTTTAAAATAAAAAAATCTAAAGAGAGCTAAAAGAACTATTATAAGACGAAAATTCAGAAACGGCTTCATCAAAAAATCCGCATTTTTTCCCTACATTTATGGCTCATTTTAATAGAAGTTGTTTAACAACTTCACTAAATAAACATCATGCGAGCCAAGATCCTTTTCCTCTTCTTACTTCTTTCTCTAAATATCAATTTTGAAACCACTGCGCAGACGCCCGATACTTCGGTCTATAGCGCTTTAGAATATCGACTAGTCGGTCCTTTTCGTGGCGGACGAAGTGCTGCTGTAACGGGTGTCCCTGGACAACCGGATCTCTTCTATATGGGAAGTACGGGGGGTGGAGTATGGCGAACAAACAATGGTGGAAAAGCGTGGGAGAATATTTCTGATGGGTTTTTTGGTGGCAGTATCGGTGCGGTGGAAGTGGCTAAAAGTGATCCGAATGTTATTTATGTTGGAGGTGGGGAAAAGACATTACGTGGTAATGTTTCTTCTGGTTATGGTATTTGGAAAACGGTGGATGCTGGAAAAACTTGGCATCAGATGGGATTGAAAAATAGTCGCCACGTACCTCGAATTCGAGTACATCCGACCAATGCAGATATCGTTTATGCGGGCGTACTTGGAAATATTTATAAGCCAACTAAAGAACGAGGTGTCTACAAAAGTACCGATGGTGGAAAGACTTGGCGACAGACTTTATTTGCCAACGCGGATGCTGGGGTAGTGGACTTGATTATTGATCCTAATAATTATCGGGTGCTATACGCAAGTACTTGGAATGCGCGTCGTACTCCTTATAGTTTAAGTTCTGGTGGTGATGGCTCTGCACTTTGGAAAAGTACAGATGAGGGAGAAACTTGGAAAGAGATTTCTAAAAATGAAGGTTTTCCAAAAGGTACGTTAGGGATTATGGGAATCACCGTTTCTTCTGCTAATAGTAATCGTTTGTATGCAATGGTTGAAAATGAAAAATCAGGAGGACTTTATACTTCTATAAATGGTGGTAGTAAATGGAAAAAGGTAAACTCCGAACGTAAACTTCGCCAGCGTGCTTGGTATTATACTCGATTATATGCTGACACGAAAGACGAAAACACGGTTTATGTTTTAAATGTAAATTATCATAAGTCTACCAATGGTGGAAGGTCTTTTAGTACACATAATGCACCGCATGGTGATCACCACGATTTATGGATTGCACCGGAAGATCCAAACAGAATGATCATTGGTGATGATGGTGGAGCACAAGTAACGTACGATGGTGGAAGAAGTTGGAGTACATATCATAATCAACCAACCGCACAATTTTATCGAGTCACTACCGATAATGCTTTTCCTTATCGGATTTATGTCGCGCAGCAAGATAATAGTACCATTCGAATTAAACACCGTAGCGAAGGAGGGAGTATTTCAGAACGTGATTGGGAGAGAACGGCGGGTGGAGAAAGTGCACATATTGCCGTCGATCCGGAAAATAACGAGATTGTTTATGGAGGTAGCTATGATGGTTTTTTAACTAGAAAAAATCATGATAAAAATACGACGCGTTCAATTTCTGTTTGGCCAGATAACCCAATGGGACATGGAGTAGAAGACATGAAATATCGCTTCCAATGGAATTTTCCCATCATTTTTAGTAGACATAACCCGGATCGTTTATACACGTTTTCACAACATGTACACGTAAGCGAAAATGAAGGTCAATCTTGGAAAGTGATTAGTCCTGATTTGACTAGAAATGATTCTTTAAAAATGAAATCTTCTGGTGGTCCGATTACACAGGATAATACTTCGGTGGAATATTATTGCACTATTTTTGCGGCCGCAGAATCTCCTCTTAAAGAAGGTCTTTTGTGGATTGGGAGTGATGATGGATTGATTCATCTCAGTCGAGATGGCGGAGCCAATTGGGAAAATATTACCCCAAAGGGAATGCCGGAATGGATGATGATCAATAGCATCGAACCGAGCTATTTTGATGAAGGAACTGCTTATGTAGCAGGGACTCGATATAAGTCTGGAGACTTTGCTCCTTATCTTTATAAAACCACAGATTATGGAAAGACTTGGAAAAAAATAGTCAATGGAATTCCCGCAGAACATTTTACGAGAGTCGTTCGGGAAGATCCTAAACAAAAGGGTATTCTTTATGCTGGAACGGAAACAGGAATGTATGTTAGTTTTGATCATGGAAATAATTGGCGATCGTTTCAGTTGAATTTACCGATCGTTCCGATTACTGATTTAACAATCAAAGACAATAATTTAATTGTGGCGACACAAGGTCGAAGCTTATGGATGATTGATGATTTGAGTTTGCTTCATCAAGCGACTGCGGTTAGAAAAAACACCAATCATCTTTTTAAACCAAAAGACGCTTATCGAATGGGTGGTGGTGCACGATCTAGCAAAAGTCTGACCGAAGGTGCGAATCATCCGAGTGGGGTAGTAACCTATTTTAATATTAAAGATTTTGATGCTAAAAAAGATACCGTTGTTTTAGCTTATCTAAATTCAAATGGAGATACGTTGCAGATGTATAGTTCTTTTGCAAAAGAAAAAAAGGATTCTCTAGCGGTAAAGAAAGGTGGAAATATGTTTGCATGGAATACGCGGATTGACGGTGCTGAATCCTTAAAAGGAATGATCCTTTGGTGGGCAAATCTCAATGGACCAAAAGCGGTTCCAGGAACCTATAAAGTGATGCTGGATATTAATGGAAAACAACAAGTTCAACCGTTTAAAATTTTACCAAACCCTAATGCCGAAGCAACCGTAGCGGATATGCAAAAACAATATGATTTTATTGAGGATATTAATAAAACAGTTGATCGTGCACATCAGAGTATTCGAAAGATTCGAAAAATCAATAAACAACTAAGGACGTTTGAATCGCAATATAAAGAAGATGAACGAACGGCTGACTTACGAGAAAAAGCAAAAACAATGCGAGAGTCCTTTGGAAAGATTGAAAAAGAATTGTATCAAACCAAGAATCGTTCTCGACAAGATCCACTTAATTTTCCGATTCGGTTGACCAATAAATTAGGCCACTTAAATAGTTTGGTAGGCATGGGAGATTTCGCTCCAACGGATCAAGATGTGGAAGTGAAAAACGAACTTACCACCGCAATCAAAAAACAACTCACCGCATTTGATAAAATGCTAGATGACGAAGTCGCTCAATTTAATAAAGACTTTAATCGCTTAAACTTAGAGTATTTGTTTGTAGATGACTGATTGATCTCGACGAAGGAGAGTGGCGTGCGGCAGCGCGCCAAAAGAAGGAACCGCGAAAGCGGATGGGCTAGCCGATGGTAAAACAAGAAGGAAAAAAGAAGACTTTAGGTTTGGGACTGTTCAATAAACTGTGTCAAAATAAATTTAAAACCTGCCGGCCGGATCTCCTGCCGTAGGCATGGCAGGCGGGCTTCAAAAACAACTTCAACCTCAACCTCAAAGCCTAAAAACGGAGACTTGTTATAATTCTATTTAGTTTTTATTAAAATGATTTTTTTTATATTATTCAACGATTCAACATTTCAACGCGCGCAGCGCCCCTACTCAATCACCACCATCTTCCGAGTTGCCTCAAATCTTCCGGACTGTAAGTGATAAAACAAAACGCCACCGGCATTTATTTCACCTTTGTCTAAAGTGTATTCTTGGTAACCCGCTTCGTAGTAGCCTTCGTGTTCTGCGATTATTCTTCCGTTTATATCTGTAATCTCAATTCGTGCTTTACCTGCTTCAGGTAAGATGAAAGGGATGACTGTTTGTTGTCTGAATGGGTTCGGTTGATTCTGTAAAAGAGCAAATTGAGTCTCCGTCTCATTATCGACTAAGGCACCGGTATATTCAAGTGCTAGCTTTTGTGTACTTAAGTCTGTAGAATAAGATTCAGCAGGTATTAAAGCATTATTAAAGCTTAGTGCATTACTCAATTTAGTATCTACCTGTGCGCTGAAAGTCAATGTGAAAACAACTGCTTGATTGGGCAGTGTTACTGAATTCACATCATGCCAGCTGACAGATAATAAGCCTTCCTCTAATTTAGTAAAACCAATGTTTTCCTCGGTAAAATTAGATAACACCGCAGAAAATTCATGGTCGAATTCTGGCGTAATCGCTAATGGATTATAATCTATGGTAAATTGGAATCCTTTTAAATTCACAAAATTCTCAGAAGAGAAAGAAAGCTTATATACTTCGCCTGCTTCCAAAAGCTGATCTTCTGTAGTCAAGATCAATGGCTCATCACTTCGTGTGTCGCCCGCTTGTAGGCCGCTACTATTAGCAGTTTCATTTAGGTCACCAATTTTGATGGCCATAAAGTCATTCACCAATTGGTTAGAACTTAAGTCATGGATAAACCTACTTTCTGGGAAAGAACTGACGAATGGATTGGCTGGATTCGGAAAATCAAATTCACTATCCACAAAACGCCAAGAAGTATTATTCTGAAATTCTTCATCGATAATCAGCAATGCTCTTCTGAGTGAAATCATATCTGAAACTGTGATATCGCCATCGTTATTTATATCCGCTGCAATTAATTGATACGGTGAATTCAATGTACTGATTTCAAGTAAATGTTCTCCCAACATAATTAAATCTATGGTAGAAATACCCTCTAGTAAATCATCATTACGATAAGGAATGACTTCATAATCTTGATACATTTCTAAGTTAGGCATGAAATAATTTCCATCTAAACTAGACTCGACTCGTTGACTGATGATTGGACCTGCCACTTCAACCACTACGTCATCTACTCCGTTACCCGAAGCATCTGCTAATTGTCCAGCTACGGTGGCCATCTGAATAGTAGGACAATCTACATTGTTCAATCGTAAAATTACTCCACAAGGGAAAGGGGATTGATTGCCATATATATCACTTAAGAAAATTCTTACTAAGGTATCTTTGGTGCTCATCCCATTGAGTGTTGCACAGTTTAAAACAATCGAGTCCGGACTAGGCCCTTCGAAGGTAGCAGGCAGGGTCATGGAACAGTCGTCTCTTCCTACTACCAGAAAGTTCGGAGCAAAAACCACATCCTCTCCGGCAATAATATCAATAAAAACTGGACTTCCTGCACATTGATAAAAGGGAGAAGTCACATCTATTACTTCTACAAAAAAGGTATCCATTGCTTCGTTACCACAGGCATCTTCTGCGTAAAATATAACCGTATTAACACCTGTATCAAAACTACGATCAATCGTTGGTCCAGTAAGATTAATCACAAAACCATCTTCTTGAATAATTCGACTTCGATAAGTTATTCCAACCGGACAATTATCAATCGCTCTTGCTTCAAACGAAAATGGTTCTCCACAAATTAACGGTTGTGGGAATGGTTCTCTGTCTATAGCAGAAGTATCTCTTGGGAAAACAACGAATTCTGGAGCCGTCGTATCATTGACCATTACTTGTACAAAGAAAGTATCTACACTCTGATTGCCACAAGCATCGGTGGCTACATAACCAATTCGTTCGGTATATCTTGAGTCACACTCAAACGAAATCGTATCAACACTTACAATACTTACCACATCAATAAAACGACAAACGTCGGTAGCGGTAGGAAGCGTAATATCTATTGGGTCTAATGGACATTGAACCAAGGTATCTAATGAACCTGGTAAATCCACAAATACAGGAGGTACGGTATCATTGATCAGAATTTCTCTAATAATAACCGTATCATTTCCACAAACATCCGTTAACCTAAATTCTTGGAATAAAGTATCTAAACATTGTAGCGGACGGAAATTACTGTCATCTGGAAGTAAAACAGAAGTAACTTCACCTCCACAATTATCTACACCTGGTGCAAAATTAAAAATGGTATCTGGAATCGAAGCGCTACAATCATAAGATCCACTTAGCGTTTGATCAAGCATGGTTGGTGGGATATTATCGTTGATAATAATCGTCTGTGTTATATTGGAAGTATGACCACATTGGTCAGATACCTGATAGGTTCTGATATAAGAACCATTACATCTTCCAGGTGTCTCGTCGCTTAAAAAACTAACCGTTACGGTTTCTCCACAATTATCTTGTGCATTCATTACTAGATTGATATCTGGTGCTGGAATTTGATCTGTACAAGTAAATGGACCTAGATCTGCTAGTGGATCTGCGGTAGGGAAACTGGTATCTTCGATCAAAATATTTTGATTGATTTCTCTGGTGTTTCCACAAATATCTGATACTTCGTAAGTACGTACCACGGTACCTGAACATAAGGGTGCAGCTGTCTCACTTACAAACCTAACTCTTACTAAACCAATGCAATTGTCGGTCAAGTTATTTACAAGATTGGTATTCACTGGAAAATCAGTGATACAATCAAAAGGTCCAGCATCTGGTAGTGGACTAGCCATCGGTGCTTCCTCATCAAAAACAGTGATCGAAATGACGAATGGTTCACTGGCATTCATACAATCATCTGTCGCTACATAAGTTACCGTTCTGGTAAAGCGATGGTCACAAGTCATATTGGTGACAACATCTGAGGAAACAGTTACCGTTGCATTATTGCAATTGTCGGTGGCTGTTGGTGGAACAATATTTATATTTTCTGCGCAATCTGTATTAATATCTAAAGATTGAGGCATTTGATCCCAATTAGGAGCGGTCTGATCATCTATTTGAATCGCTCTGGTAATAGTACTTGTATTTCCACAATTATCTGTTAGAACATAAATTCTATTTACGGTTCCACTACATCCTGGATTAACTAATTGGCTATCATCAATCGTGACGGTGACATCTCCGACACAATTATCATTTATATTAGTAAGGTCAGCGATACTACCAGCAGGAATGTCATCAAAGCATTCAATACCGGTTAATGGAGCAGGTTGATCTGCTGTAGGTGCGATGTTATCATCGAGTAAAACATTCTGATTAATATCTGACGTATTACCACATTCGTCGGTTAGACGATAGGTTCTAATTAAAGTATTATCACAATTATCTCCACTAGTTTGAATTAAAAACTCAACCGTTACCGCACCGTTGCAATTATCTGTTGCTCCAGTTACATCATTTATATCTGGATCAGTAATATCTGCTGCACAACTAAACGGTCCTAGATCGGTTAGGGCATCTGCCGTTGGTGGAATTTCATCATTGACGGTAATCGTTTGGACTAGATCACTGGAGTTTCCACATCGATCTGTAATTCGGTACGTTCGAGTTAAAACATCTGAACATGCGACTGGAATATCTGTACCGATAATACTGACTGTTACCATACCATTACAATTATCAGATATCCCTGTGACTGCGGCAATACTTTCTGCTGGAATATCTGCTATACAGGCAAATGGTCCCAGTGGAGGAAGTGGATTTGCGGTCGGAGCAATATTGTCATTGACCGTAATGGTATAAATAAATAGATCAGAAACATTACCGCAAGAATCCGTCGCTAGATAAGTTTCTGTTCGAGTGAAATTATCAGGACAACTTCCTGGGGTGGTGATGCTTGATTCTAAAGTAACCGCCACTACTGAATTACAATTGTCTGTTGCCGTTGGAATAAAAGGAACGACTTCATCGACACAATTATAAGTTGCCGAAGTAGGAGCCGCATCAAATACTGGAGCAGTATTGTCTTCTACCGTGATAATTTGTACGCCAGTAGTATCGGATTCATCACAATCATTTAAAATAGTAAATGTCCTGCTAATGGTATATCTACAATTTTCAATACTAGTAAAAACGGTATCTTGAAATCCAATAAAGAATACATTGGAACAATCATCTGTAGCCGTAGGAAAACCTGTATTATCTGTGGTAGCATCCGCTAAACATTCTACCTGATCATCGATTGGAAAAGTATATACTGGATCATCTCCAGCGTCGTACGTGATAACTTGTTGACAGGTGGTGGTTAGTCCATCGGTACCCGTAACGGTAAATGTTCGAGTAACCGTACCCGCATTACAGTTGTCAAGGTCTTCCACATCCTCAAAGCTAATGTCCGCAATACCACAAGCATCCATCGCGATCGGCACACCTGTTACGGTGGTATCGGCAGGATAATCTACACAAGATAAATCAACATTCGTAGGACAAAAACTAATAACGGGCGGTTGATTATCCATTACGGTAACTTCTGTAATGCAAAAACTACAGTTACCTGCTTCGTCACATATTTTAAACTCTACCATTACTGGATCAGCGCCGAGATCATCGCAAGTGAAAACAATACAATCTGAGAAAACAGGATTGTCTAATCTGCGAACGCAAAAAGAATCGAGCACTGCTGTACAATTATCATTACTGCCATCATTGAAGAATTCAATTGCACAGAATTGGGTACTATCTTGATTTAGCGTAACGGTCCGAAACGCTTCACAAGTTACATTTGGTGGATCGTCATCTTCAACGGTCACCATCATGGTACAAGAACTTGTATTGCCACAATCATCGGTAGCAATATAAGTAACAATATGATCACCAAGCGGAACGCCTGGAGTAGGGTCAAAGCTATTCCCAAATTCCCAACTTACTGCAAACGTAATGCTATCCGTAGAAGAGCAATCATCGGTGGCCGTAGGAATTGGTAAGGAAATGGTGGCAGAACAAACATCGAAGTCTGTTCCAAAAATAGAATCGGCTGGACAATTAATAACAGGTCCAGTATTATCTAGTATTTTAATAAATTGAGTTTCTTGGGCAATGATATTTGACGAACACCAACTAGCCACTTTCCAATCTCGAGATATATTGATGGATCCTTCACAAATGCTGATGGTATCATCGGTAGAATATACATGTAAACGACAAGCATCTGCAATGGGTTGACCATTGAAGGTAGGACGTCCGGTGATGGCTGGGTCTGCGTTGGGCGTACTACAGTCGAGTGGTGGTTCTTCGAACCCATCAAAGTTAGGTGGGAAGATAATATCCGTTGCTGCTGGTTTTCTAATATGTGTTTGTTGAATACAGGTAGCGGTCATTCCTTGCGCATCTGTGGCCGTATATAGTCGGGTCACGAGGAAGGTGAAATCTCCGGTATTACAATTTAGTTGTTGTGTAAATTCGATAAAGGTAATCTCTGGTATTCCACAATTATCGGTTGCAGTGGCCATCGGAATATCCTCGACACAACTAATCGTATCATTGATACAATTAATTTCTGGTGCTATTTTATCTTCGATAAATGCATCTGTCCAACAAGAAATTCCTGAATCTTCATCGGTGATCATCACTTTGAGTGTTTGACCAATATAGGCTCCGGTAATAACGGGAGAACTAGGGATGAGGACCTCATTAGCATCGAGTACTTGAACCGTTAATGGTCCCGCACAATCCGATGGAATGCTGGTAAGGACTTTTGCTGGTGTCATGGTAGAAGTACAATTACTGCTGAGGGAAACATTGATATTTCCATAGCAAGAAAGACTGCATTGAGCAGAAATTATAAATGAATTCAAAATGAACGAAAGCAAAAGTAAACCAACCTTAATAGGTTTTAAGTTATATACTTGTTCCATAGTTGACTATTTAAAAAAGTAAAAAAGGGTAAAATACGACCAACCTTAGCATGAACGGATCATGCCTAGTTTGTTGAACAGAAGCCAAACGAGACTATCTGTTTTAGTCAATAAATTTTTTAATTTGATAAGTGTAGAAGAGAAAATTTAAGTGCATAAAAGATTATACGCGCTTAATTCATATTACTAATAATCAAATATATTGCCAAAGTATGTGTTTATACATCTTTTAACATTTTCTTGAAGAAAGGAGGAAGAATAGCGTCGGGCAGGGGAGTTGTTTTAAAAAGAAGATTTTGAGAGGAAGGGATATAAAAAAGTGCTTCCGGATTAACCGAAAGCACTTGTAATTTTTTATTGCAAATATTGCGAAAAATTATTTCGTTAAAGAAATTTTACGCGTAATCTGAGCTTTGTCTGCCTGGATATTAAGGTAATAAATACCATGAGGCTGGTTGCTAAGATCAATTGATTGTAAGTCTCCCGCTGCGATATTCATCGGCTTGTCGAGAATAATTTGTCCAAGTGTGTTATAAACTTGAACACGGCTAATTGCGTCTTCTACTAATTGGTTGTCGATGTTAATCGTTCCGTTAGTTGGGTTAGGAAAAACCTTAACACCATTGTCTAGTTCTACATCATCTACAGCTACGAAGAAAGGATTTTCAACAATCGCTTTGATCATGATATCTGTAGTCTCATTTGAACGATAGGTTGCGAAAGCACCACCAACTAGTTCAAGAACTCTTCGCGAGAATGGAGCTGTTGTTTCGGTTCCTACTGCGAGTGTGTTACCTTGCATAACCCATACAACATAAAAGCCACCATTGGTGACAGGAATAGGGAAAGAAAGATCTTTTACAACCCATTCTCCAGCAGGATTATAAGATCCAGCATCCACAGATTCCAAACCGATTAAGGTTCCAGGACCACCATTCATACCATCATCATCTCTGATTTCAATAGTAAAAGCATCATCCATATTAGTAGCATCACCGAAAGCAAAGATTTCAACACTTGTGATGTTTGCTGGATAAAAAGCAGGTTCAATATAAATAGCCATACCGCTATTTCCACCACCACCAGACCAAGAAGCCTGCGTAGTTGTTGTTTCACCTCTTACATAAGAAAACTCGATTCCCGCTTCTTGAGAAATATCTACTACTGAAAATTCAGAAACGTTTTCATTGTTATCACCGACTAAATCACCGACTAGACCTGCTAGTGAACTGAAGTTGTAGTTACCAGGAAGGTTATCTGTACCAGCAGGATTCAGCGGAGGTAAAACAAGTTCTACTGTTTCGCCAGCAGGGATAGGATCCATAGTTGCTGCTACTTGCTGGTAGTTGGTACCATTAGGAGATCCGATTCGAGCTAATACGTTAATGGCATCTGTAATTTCTATGTTACCAGTATTGGTTAATCCAGCAACCAATGGAATTTCATCTTCTGGCATGTAGAATCTTCCTAGATTATCTGCATCAATATTCCAAGCCGCGTTAATGTCTTTAACTTCAAACGTGGACATTTCAGGAAACTCAAAACGGATAGCCGTATTGTTTTCAGGAATCATTTCTGTTGCAACGGTTATTCCAATGGCTCCAGTAGAATTTTCTAAACCAATTTTAGCATCGTTGGTACAAGCATCATTAGAATCATAAACACCAGACATTACATCTAGATAGTTATAAGTGATAGAATTATCATTACTATCAAAAATTACTTGGAAGGTATTGCTACCTGTGAACATAGGAGCAGGAGGAGTCGCATTGATCCAGAAAGGAACATTTACGTAAGAAACGATGAATTTTCCAGCACCATCATTTAAGTAAAATAACTGTGCAGGGTTGGTCGCCTCAGCAAAGTTAAGATCAGACATCAACGGGGCAACCAAGTTGTTTGCTGCGCCAGATTGTGGAAGATTAGGAAAACAGTGTGCCACGTTGCCAACATTGCTAAAAGAAAGCCATCCGTTAGATCCCATTTTAATTTGGTCAAATTCTAACCAATAATATTGGAAAGTCAATCCCATATCCACTAGCGGAGCAGAGTTGTCATCTCCCAAACCAGTTATTTCCATTACGTTTGGGTCTGTAGTAATATCAATCCATTCGAATGTTGGACCATCTGGATCATCAGAGTTTTTCCAAGTGTACCCAAAATCATCAGGCCCACCGGCAGTTTGGGCAAATAGTGGTTGCGTAACGAAGCAGCCACAAATTGCCAGTAATAGAAAGCTTTTGTAAATTAATTTCATAATTAAAATTTTGTTTAAAAATTAAAAGAGATGTTCTGGTATAGAATTTCTAATCAAAAATCAGTCGATGGATACTTATTTCCTCTCTGAAAATCTGCTAAAAAGCTATAACTAACTTCCCCCATAAATCCAATTAGGGAAAGGTGGTGAAAATTAACAGCACTAAAGGTAATTATTTACTTTTAAGACCAAAAAGAAATATAGAAAAAAACACCTAAATGTTATCCCGTTGCTATTAGAGATTAGATTGTCTCTTGTTTTTATTCAAAATCGAGGGTATTTGATGTGAAAATTTGTTAAAAGTGAATAAATAGTGTATATTTGCGCTCCAATATCGCGGAGTGGAGCAGTTGGTAGCTCGTCGGGCTCATAACCCGAAGGTCGTAGGTTCGAGTCCTGCCTCCGCTACAAATAAAAAGGTTCTTACAGAAATGTAAGGACCTTTTTTGTTTGAAATCAGTATGATCTAAGC
>CALGJS010000316.1 GCA_937927835.1 uncultured Saprospiraceae bacterium
AGCGTCGAAAAGAATTTTGTAAACTTATTGCTCATTAGTAGTAAGATTTTGGTGTACTCGGCTGATTTGCCAATTACAATTGTGATTTATATGATTAAAAGTTTTGTATACAACAGAATAGCCATTACTTGAGGTAATAGACTAGATTACTTTGATTTGGTTGAATTTAATCCTTTTTGGGAAGGATCTACTGTTATATTATAAAGGTGATTGGGACTTCAGTATTCTTGTGTTTTTTGAGAAAAGAAACTAAAATCAAAGACTTCTTGAGGCAAAATACAGTTAAAAGTACAAAAATAATAATAAAGGTGCTAATTTCTTATCAAATTAGCACCTTTTATTTTCAAACGAATGCAATATTTCTTCAATCTAACAAAATCATTTTTTTAATCTCTATATGATTTTCAAAATCGATTCTGTAAAATAAAATACCACTGGCATTTAGATTTCTTTTTTCTATTTCAAAAGCTTGATATCCTTTAGCAAAGTTTGCATCCGTTTGGTATACTTTTTTACCGCTAACATCAAAAATGCTCAATTTAACGTTACCTGCCGTTGGCTGTTCAAATCCAATAACCGTTTTAGCTATAAATGGATTTGGTACATTTTGATAAACTAAATATTCCTTGGATGTAATAAAAGTCAATTTAGGTCTTAGTATTTCTGAATTAGCATACATTTCTGCCCTTGTCTTTGACGAATTGATGGAGAATAAATTATTTAGTCCTATATTTTTATTAGCGATAAATCTAAGTGTAAATAAGGTATCTCCTTTACTAACTTTGATTGGATATGGTTGATGCCAACTTGTAGTTAACCAACCTTCTTTCAATCCTTGAGTACCAAAATTATTGGCATTCATTCCCTTTAAGCTCCCTGCATCCACTGATATTACATCCGCTAAATCAGGATTAAATGATAGGGTATACTGAAATCCATTGACGAATCCAGGCTCTTTAACCGTTATAGGTATTCTGTATTCTGTTCCTTGATAGAGCATTTCATCCTTCATTTCTACAATCCAAGAAGGACGACCTTCCCGAGTATCTCCAGCATTCAAACTATTTGGAGCTGCCGATTGATTTAGATCTCCTGTTTTCACTGCAATGAAATCTCGTACCAGATCGCTGCTCAGTCCATTAACTGTATGGGTTTCCGGGAAAGTAGTTAAAAATGGATTTTCAGGATCAGGGAAATTATATTCAGCATCAATAAACCTCCATGATTCATTATTGGTGAATTCCGTATCAATTACTAAAATCATTCTACGTAGCGCGATCATATCTAACGCGGAAATAGTACCAGAATTATTAACATCTGCGGCAACTAATTTATAGGGAGAATCTAACGTATTTATCTCTAATAAATGTTGACCTAACAATACTAAATCATAAGTAGTGATGCCATTTAACGGGTCATCATTTCTGTTTGCTGTAATCTCATAATTCTGCTGAACAGGTAAATCAAATTCATAAATTCCATTTTCTGTGGTCGTCTGCTCATCCATCATTCCATTATTAAAATAAACAGCTAGCTCAACATCTGACACCAATTCGTTTTCTTCTGTAAGAATCGTTCCTGCCACGTTCGCCCTGCTCGGAATTATGGTGATTCGCTGACTCGCTGTAGCGGTGTTTCCTGTTGCATCCGTTGCAGTCCATGTTCTTTGCAAAATTGAGGTCTCCTGATTATCACAGCTATTAGCATCTCCGGTTACATAGGCATCCGTAAAAGTAATCGTTGCCGGACTACAAGTTTCTGACAATATTACATTTCCAAAAATTACAGGCAATTCGTTACAAGAGATAGTTTCATCTACAGGAATTTCTGCAAATGCGGGTCCTCCTGCATTTTCTACCAGAAAAGAAACGGTAATCGAATGACTATTCCCACAAGCATCACTCGCCGTAAAAGTAACAGGTGTAACACTTGTATTTCCATTGCTGACAGCAGGACTTTGTGGACTATATGTTACCTCTACTTCTCCACCAAATCCACAAAGATCATTGGCATCCAATCGAGCTATCTGAGCATCTACCCAATTGTCATAGGTTGCTTGTACATCACTCCCACAATTTGCTATTCCAATAACCGGCGTTCCATTAAATTCAGGTGGTGTTCCATCTACTATCACTACGATAGCAGTACAACTAGTAGATCGACTACAAGCATCTGTCGCTGTAAAAGTTACAATTTGATATTCTATTGTATTGGGAAAGGCAATAGTAGTACCCGTTCCACAATTATTATTTACAAAATTATTTTCTGAAAAGTCATTGGTAACCGTTACCTCACTAGCAGAACAAGAAGTGTTCACCGTTGCTAAACCAGCATAATCATCAAATTGATTTTGAATCATCTCATTGTCCGCAAAGCAGTCGATAATACAAATATCTGGTGGACAAACAAACTCAGGCCCCTCATTTTCTAAAGTATAAATCTGTACCACTGAATCCATATAACATCCATCCGTCCAAGAATAAACCGCCTCATAAGTCGCACCTGAACATCCCGCTGCACCAAAGGGTCCATTAAGCACACTGGTTATTTCTAACGGTCCACTACAAGATGAATTTACACTGACTAAATGTGGATATAAAATAATATCTAGTTCGCAAGATACCGTGTAATCAGGTGGAGAACTCAAGATCGTTGGCAGACTGGTTACTACCTGATATGATTTTGTAAAAATAGTTTCATTACCACAGTCATCAACAAAATTGTAGGTATATACTCTCGTAAAATTATTTACACAAGTTTGATTAACCGTAGATATGATTGGCATTAAAGTAATCGGTCCGGAACATTCGTCCACAGCAGTTAATGCGATTGGATCAGGAATATCTTGAGGGCAAGCTACTACCTCCATTGTGGACAGCATATCAAAAACAGGAGCATCATTATCAACAACAATAATAATTTGTTCACATGTCGTTATATTGTTATTACTATCAATGGCTGTCCAAGTTCTAATTATTTGTCCCGTCCCACTACATCCAGTAAAATCTGAATTATCCGCAAAGCTAATGGCAGGGTTTGTATCACAATTATCTGTTGCTGTAGCCATTCCTAAAGCCGCCACGCTGGTATCATCAACACAACTGAGTGTTACATTAGCTGGACAGTTAATAACTGGCGCCACTAAATCAACACCTTCTACAATTTCAATTTCTAATACAGCACTACAAGCCGTAGTTGTATTGGTAATAGTAACCGTGTAATCACCCGCAGATAATAAATTTTGATCTTCATTTCCATTTACTACTCCACTACCATTCACCGTTGCCCAATCAAAATTAAATGATCCACTACCTACTACCATCAAATCAATACTTCCATTGATCGCGCCAGTACATTCTGAAATATCTTGATGGGTTTCAGTAACCATTGGCAAACTAAAGACCTCAATCGCATCAGTAACCGTAACTTCACAACCATTACTATTCGTTACTGTATAATTGATATTGTGAACTCCAACTCCGGCTGTCGCAGGATCAAAACTATAGGTGCCGTCTCCGTTGTCATTTACGCCACTTCCACTAAACGTTCCACCAACTGGACTCGCTCCATTTAAATTCATTTGTTCACCGCCATCAACACATATATCTGATAACGCAGTAAAACTTACGATCGGAGTCGAAAATACTTCTATCATATCCGTCGCTATTTCATCACAACCATTCCCATCCGCAAAGGTATACGTGATCATATGTGTTCCAACTCCGGCTACCGCAGGATCAAAACTATACGTGCCGTCTCCGTTGTCATTTACGCCACTTCCACTATACGTTCCGCCAGATGGGCTCGCATCATTTAAATTCATTTGGATGCCGCCATCAATGCATAAGTCCGATAAAGCAGTGAAGCTTACTACTGGAGTAGCAAATACTTCGACCATATCCGTCACCAGTTCATCACAACTATTCCCATCCGCAAAGGTATACGTGATCGTATGTGTTCCAACTCCGGCTACCGCAGGATCAAAACTATACGTGCCGTCTCCGTTGTCATTTACGCCACTTCCGCTAAACGTTCCACCAACTGGACTCGCTCCATTTAAATTCATTTGGATGCCGCCATCAATGCATATATCTGACAACGCAGTGAAGCTTACTACTGGAGTAGCAAATACTTCGACTGTATCTGTTGCCGTTTTGGTACAGGATACAACATTAGCCGCAAGTGAAAAATCAAATTCTCCACCTAGAGGTAGTGTCCAATTAACGCCTTGATCAAAAGAGGCTATAGCG
>CALGJS010000317.1 GCA_937927835.1 uncultured Saprospiraceae bacterium
ATTACAGAGTCACAACCAAATTGATTATTCAATTGGAAAACTACTAAGCCAGTATCGATTGGATTACAGCTTTCTAACGCAGTATATAAAGTATCGCTTGGTAGTAGACTCGTCGTTTGGAAGATTACTGAGTCACAACCAAATTGATTATTCAGTTGGAAAACTACTAAACCAGTATCGATTGGATTACAGCTTTCTAGCGAAGTGTATAAGGTATCGCTTGGTAGTAGACTTGTCGTTTGGAAAATTACAGAATCACAACCAAATTGATTGTTTAGTTGGAAAACTACTAAACCAGTATCGATGGGATTACAGCTTTCTAATGCAGTATATAAGGTATCGCTTGGTAGTAGACTTGTCGTTTGGAAGATTACAGAGTCACAACCAAATTGATTATTTAGTTGGAAAACTACTAGGCCAGTATCGATTGGATTACAGCTTTCTAAGGCAGTATATAAGGTATCACTTGGTAGTAGACTTGTCGTTTGGAAGATTACAGAGTCGCAACCAAATTGATTGTTTAGTTGAAAAACTACTAAACCAGTATCGATTGGATTACAGCTTTCTAAGGCAGTATATAAGGTATCGCTTGGTAGTAGACTTGTCGTTTGGAAAATTACGGAGTCGCAACCAAATTGATTGTTTAGTTGGAAAACTACTAAACCAGTATCGATGGGATTACAGCTTTCTAAGGCAGTATATAAGGTATCGCTTGGTAGTAGACTTGTCGTTTGGAAGATTACAGAGTCACAACCAAATTGATTATTCAATTGAAAAACTACTAGGCCAGTATCGATTGGATTACAGCTTTCTAGCGAAGTGTATAAGGTATCGCTTGGTAGTAGACTTGTCGTTTGGAAAATTACGGAGTCGCAACCAAATTGATTGTTTAGTTGAAAAACTACTAAACCAGTATCGATGGGATTACAGCTTTCTAGCGCTGTGTATAACGTGTCGCTTGGTAGTAGACTTGTCGTTTGGAAAATTACGGAGTCGCAACCAAATTGATTGTTTAGTTGGAAAACTACTAAACCAGTATCGATGGGATTACAGCTTTCTAACGCAGTATATAAGGTATCGCTTGGTAGTAGACTTGTCGTTGTAATGACGGTACTGTCACAGCTATAAAAACTAGGATAAATATCCACTACCCTTCCTGTATCAATTGGATTACAACTAGTGAGTGGAATCATTGTTACCGGAAGTGGTGCTACGAAAAGATCTATAACTAGTAGACTATCACATCCATGAAAGCTGAGTAATGAATCTGTATAGGTTCCTGAATTTTTAATAAACTCACCGTTAATTTCAATACTATCACCTAAACAAATGGTCGCATTCTGAGGAAAAGAGTATATCTGATTTACGGTTACGGTTACACTGTTACCAGTGTTTGTACAAGTAGGTGTTGCGCTGTCATCAATAGAAATAATTGCATAGGTAGTGGTGGTGGTTGGAGTAACCATCACTGTATGACCATCATTAATACCATTCAACATATTGGATGAACTTCCATCATCATAGATTATATCAAAAGGACCGTTTCCTACCATATTAAATGTAAGAATAGCAGTTTCTCCATCGCAAATCGTGGTATCATTTTCTAGGGTAATCGTTGGTATTGGATTTACCGTAAGAGTAAAATCATCATCAGAAGAACAACCAGCATCCGTAACTGTCACTGAATAAGTGGCTGTAGAATCTATAATAATAGTTCTGGTCATTTCTCCTGTAGACCATAGATAGGTTGCGCCTGGATTACCTGCATTTAGCTCATGTGTTGCATCACTACAAATTACCAGATCCATTCCTAAATCGACAACTGGTAAATCATTAACTGTTACATTGATCTCGTCGGTAGAAGTACAACCGTTGCTATTGGTTACGGTTACCTGATAGAGACCGGTGGTTGTTACAGTGATGGTTTGGCTAGTTGAAGCTGGCAACCAATTGAAATCATCGCCTGCATTTTCGGCATCTAAAATAACAGAATTACCATCACAAATAGTTGTATCATTCCCTAAGGCTACTACTGGAAGTGTTTGAGTCGCAACTGTGATACTATCAATCATTACACAACCATTCACGCTGGTCACGGTAACTTTGTAGGTTGTTTCTTCGGTAGGAGTAACTGTTCGAATAGCGTTGGTGGAACCATCACTCCATTCGTAGGAACAGCCTAGAAAAGAAGTTGCGTCAATCGTTACCGGTTGTCCAATACAGGTAGTGGTATCTCGAAGTGTTAGATCATAATCACAAGTAAGTTTTACATACCAATTATCAAAAGACCAGGCAGGACCATTATTATTTTCTGATTTATCTCCACTAGCATCTGAGTTAGAGTTACCGGCTAAGAAGATTCCATTATCAGAAGTATAAGTAGCACTGTACATATCATCTAAAGATCCTGCTCCATAAGCATCATCATAATATACAACACCAGCATCGCTTAAAAAGACTAAGTAATAATCTTGCTGACCATTGGAGCCAACCGTTTTAGTTCCGCTCACAGATGAGCCTGAGAGTCCGCCCAATAAATAAGTATCTTTTGAATTTTGTTGAACTACTTGAAGTTGATCCTTGTCCACACCACCAAGTGTTCTATCCCAGAGTTTGTTTCCATTATTATCTATCCGTACTACCCAGTAATCATAATCTCCAAGATTGGCTTCTGTTTTTTCTGGGCTAATATCTGAATTAGAAAAACCTGCAAGTAAATACCCTCCTGCATTTGCTTCTACTACATCATGAATTTGATCGTCGCCCGCACCACCGAATGATGATTGCCAGATTATATTTCCGAGAGGATCTATTTTTAAAGTCCAGAAATCATTACTTCCTTGAGAAGCGGTTGTTTTGTTACCTGTGGCTCCAGAACCAGAATGACCAGAAATTAAATAATTTCCATCAGAACTAGCCAAAACATCAAAACACCAATCTTGTCCGTCACCACCATATACTTTTTCCCATTCTAAGTTTCCGTTAGCTGCAAGCTTTACAATCCAGTAATCCGAGATTCCATAATTGTTTTCAGAAATATTCCCGGTCATATCAGAGAAAGTATTTCCAGCTAAAATATAACCACCATCATGCGCCACTTCTAAGTCCCAGAAGAACTCATCTGCTTGACCTCCAACAGTACGATCCCATTGTTTCACTCCAGCAGCATCTACTTTGATTACCCAATAGTCCAGGCTAAACTGATTTATGTTTGCTTCTGATTTATCACCACTTATGGTGGATTTGGAATATCCTCCCATGATATAACCACCGTCTGCGGTTGGCTTAACAGCTTGTAACTGATCAATATTATCTCCTCCGTAATTTTTTTCCCAAAGTAAATTACCATCGGTATCTAACTTCCCAATCCAATAATCACTAAAACCATTATTATTTTGAGAAATATCTCCGTTGGCATTGGAAGAAGTAGAAGCACCAAAGATAAATCCACCATCTGGCGTTTCGAAAACGGCTCTAACATCTTCAAAATTATCTCCACCAATAGTTGTTTCCCACTCGATGGCACTTTGAGCAAAAACGGTATGATTTGATATAGAAATGACTATCCACAACCAGCAGAACGCTAATCGTAAAAACTTGGGAGGCAGCACAGAGTGGAGCAGTGCTACAGGTTTCATGTTGTGGTGTGCAATTAAATATTATATAGCAGAGGAGGGAAATGCTATTTTTTAAAAAATTCGGGGAGTTTTCTAAACGTGTACTGCAAAGTTAAGGGTAACTACAAACAGAAGCAATATACCTTTTAAGGGTATTTATTGCATATTAAAAATAACCATATGAAAAAATGATGTCACAGATTATTCAATAAAAGCAAATTATTCTTATGCATTATTGGTTAATCATCAATAAATAACTGTCGCATTTATTTTATTTTGTAAAATCTAGGTAAGGAGCAATCCGTTCGATAAGATCTGGTTTTAGGGCTAGCACTTTTTCGAGATCCGTTCTAGATTCAAAGGATCCATGATTTTTTCGGTATTTAAAAATCGCGTTAGCTTCTTTCCAGGTTAAGTAGGGATGCATTGCCATTTCTTTGGTGGGGGCGTTATTTATTTTAATCTTTCTAAAAATATTAGAAAGGCGTAAAGCTGGTAAAATAGATTGCTTAACTGAATCAGGTAATCCATTTGTTTCTAAAATTTGGTCGACGGAGGCAAAGCCTCCTAATTTTTCACGGTAGCCCATTATTTTGTCGGCATAATAAGGTCCAATACCTGATAGGTTTTGCCAATCTTCAAAACTAGCTTGATTGATATCCGTGATGGGATTTTCTTTTTTGGGAACTTTCTTCTTAATAAAATTAATGGTTTCTGGATCTATTTTTTTTGGTTTAATAATTTCCATCCAAGAAAGTAACTGCGTGACCCATTCCTCTTTCATTCCATAAATTTTCTTTAAATCTTCCGGGCTACGAAATTTTCCACCTGCATTGCGGAACTTAATCACTCGGTTTACAATTTTCTCAGGAAGTCCGAAAGAAAGGAGTTCTTCTTTTGCTATGGTATTGGGATCAAATTTTTGAGTGGGTGCTTGAATAAGAACAGGAGTGTTGGTTTGTATTGGTTGACTGACCACTACGGCGGTTGGTTTACTATCGTTCGATTTTTCTATTTTAGGTTTAATAAAAACGTAAGGTAGAATGCGCTGATAATCGGCTTTCTTCATTCCATATGTTTTCCTTAGATCTTCTAATTTTTCAAAACCTCCTATTTTATTCCGATAATTTAAAATAATATTGACCAATTTGGGAGAGAGTCCTAAGCTAAGAAAGTTCTCTTTAGTTGCCAGGTTGACATCAATCGATTTTGGGCGTAAAGAAGATATGTCAACTAGCTTTTCAACTGATACTTTTCTAGGGCTATTCACTTCTAGATTCGTAATAGCCATCAATTGTTCGAACTCCTGAAAATCATATTTCTCTACGGTGCGAAATTGTCGAGTAATGGTAGGTAAAGCTAAAAACAACAAAGCTAATCCAAGCAATAATAACATTCCATATCTTTCTCTTTTAGTAAAATAAAAATAATCACTCTTTAGGTTTTTCATATGATTCTATTTTATAAAAATTACTTAAAAATCAGGGTACCAATAAAATAAAGGCCCCATCTTTTCTAATATCTATTAATTCAAAATCTGCAGGAATTCCTTTTTTCCATTGATCAATTTTCCAAGAAGTATTATTAGCAGATAAAATAATTTTTTTGGTTTTAAAATATTTAGATAATTCACTCAAATCAACCTCGGCATTATTTTCCAATAAAATATAATCCACCACTGGCGGCACTTCATATTGAGGCAATTGATTGCTATCTATGATTTGAATTTTGATATTTTTAAATTGAATTAAGCCGCCGTGATAGAAAAATTCTGGGCTCATTTTCCGGTCCTCTTTACTGAATGAGTGTAAGGTTTGAACACCTAATTTCATCCGGTAATTTTTAGCTAAAAAATCAAC